>DATHFI010000284.1:0-8111 GCA_035490275.1 Planctomycetota bacterium | reverse complement strand
CCTGGAACCTTCATCAGCGCCACCTTCAGCGTCTCGGGCGGCTTCGTTTCGTCCAGGATGGCGCGAAGGACGATGGGCGCCGCCTGGAGTTCGGCGGGCTTCGCCGGCTTGGGATCCTTGCCCTTGGGTTTGTCCGGATTCTCGGGGCCCTTGCCGCCCCCGGGCACATCCGGGCCCTTTCCGCCCCCGCCCATGCCGCCGCCGCCCCCGCCCCCCATGCCGCCGCCGCCCTCCTGAAAAACGACGCTGGCGGGAAGAGCGGAGGGCATCGCGAGGCCCATCGCCACCACGACGGCAAGGATGTGTCTCATAAACCTGTCCCCCGGACCACCCCACCGAGGCCGGCGTTAACCGGCCGCCATGATCATATACAGCTTTTACGACGAATACCCTAAGCCCGTGGGGGAGATTCGAAACCGCTCCCGGCCGCCGTCGTACATAGGGTTGGGGAGGATCCTGCCCGATCTCCGGCAAAATCGCGTGAAGGGGTCACCGGGGACGCCGCGCCAGGGGCCAAGAGAAAATTTTCGCGGGACCCTCACCATGACTCGTGCGGTTGAATCGAACCCGCCCGCCCGTTGCGCGGAACGGAGACTCCTCATCCTGGGACGGTCCCTCCTCCTGATCTTGGGCGTCGCCCTCCTCAATCCGCCGATGGGAGCCTCGGCCTCCCGCGCTCCCGCGGCTTCGCCTTCGCTGATCCATCTTCCCAGTTGGCACGGCTCGCACTCCACCCCGGACTTCATCAACGCCAATCTGGCCTTCCTGGAAACCCAGCCCTTCACCGGCCTCGCCGTGTACCTCATGGATCCGTCCGGCGCGGTGAACGTCACCACGGGCATCATGACGGACACCTCCATGTCGTACGAAGCGATCACCGGAGTCCTCGCCCCGATCGCGGGGATGAACTCGCCGCAGCTCCGGGAAAATTTCGCTTACATCCAGACGTACACGCCGCCCGACGTTTTCGACGACTGGTCGATCCCCGTCGCAAACTTCGCCAACCTGGCCCGGGCCTTGAAGGAGGCGGGCCTGAAGGGAATCTTCTTCGACGACGAGCAGTATTTCTCGCAGTGGCCGAACTATCCCGACGGCGTCGCCTACCCCCAGACTCCGCTCTCGATGTACCAGGCCCAGACGATCCTGCGGGGGCGCGAGGTGATGGAGGCCATGGTCGCCGAATTTCCGGAGATCGTCGTGCTCACGATGCACGGCCCGTATGTTTCCGAGCCCTCCGCGCCGGTCGCCCTGGGATTCCCGCCGCTGCATGAGTACAACGAGCTGCAGGGGCCCTTCTTCACCGGGTTCATGGAGGGCGCGGGGCCGCTGACAGAGGTCGTCGACGGAGGCGAGCTCTACGCGCTCCGGTCCCCGATGCACTTCAAGGCGTCCTACCTGTGGCGGAAGTACGACATCGCCTCGCCCGAGGTCGATTGCGCGTTCATTCCCGCGGATCTGCGCCCCTCGTGGCCCGACCGGGTCTCGATCGCCTTCGCGATCTACAATCAACCGTACTACGGCCAGCCCATGGATCCCTCGATCCTGATGACAACGCTCGCGAACGCGCTTCGCGTGACCGATCGCTGGACCTGGTTCTACGCGGAGGGCATGACGTTCCTCAAGCCCGAGAGCCAGGGCGGCGCCTCGCAGGAATGGGTCGACGCGATCCGCAAGGCGTTGTATATGGTGGCGCCGCGCAACCCCGTCTCGCCGCCGACGGCCACCGTCCCGGATGGCAAATCGTCCTGCGGTCTCCTGGGTGTGGAAGCCCTGATCGTCCTGGGGATCCTCGCCGTCCTCCGTCGCTTCGGCGGGCGCCGGCGCTCATGGAAAAAGAGCTTGCAATCGGTCAATTGACGGCGCGATCATCCTTCCCGGACGGCACACGTCCGATCGGGAGGAGGGTCGCATGCGCACTTCACTTCGGTCCTTCGTGATCCTGGCCGCGGGCCTCGCGCTGCTCGCGGGATGCAGCGGAGCGACCGGCGGAGGCGGCGGCCTCGGTGTAATTCCCGTCGCGCCGGTGTCGTCCGGACCCAGCCAGGTCCTCCTGGTCCAGCAGGCATCCAATGCGGGCCACGCGGTCGACCAGGCCACCCAGATCGCGAACGACGTCATCATCGGCAACTCCACCGGCTCCTCGACCTCGACCGCGCCGGGCGGAGCCTCGGTCTTCCAGTACCCCGCGTACTCCTTCAGCTTCTCCTCCTCCTTCAGCCTGACGATCGACCTGGATGGCCAGAACGCTGCGGGGAACGATCGCTTCCCCAACGCCACCGGCGTGATTGACCTGACGGCCGAGGGGTCGATTTCGGGCACGCTCGCGTCGGGCGAGGCCACGTACAGCGTCGTGGTGACGGCGAGCACCGACCTCGTCTTCACGAATCCCGAAACGGGCGCGACCGCCACGATTCCGCAGGGTTCCTTCTGGTCCTGGATGCTCACCATCGACTGGACCCGGACCGACTCCAACAACTGGAGCGTGGTCTCGACGGCCGTGGTGGCTGTCTCGGTCGACAACATGATCCTCGATGACGGGAGCACGACGTTCACGGTGGATGTGGATGGCTCGCGCACCGTCGTCTGCACGCTCGAGCGCGTCGACGGCGTGCTGAGCAATTCGCGCACGATCGAGGGGACCTTGACGGTCGTGATCGATGACGGCGTCACGGTGAATACGATCGTCATCGAGATCCAGGGCTTCAACCAGTTCATGGTCACTATCAACGGCGAGGAATTCGGCCCCCTGACGGCCGCCGAAGTGCGGGCGCTTTTTGACGCCCAGTTTGACTAGAAGCTGAATCCCACCTGCCCCCCGACGACGGGGTGGCCGTCCTCCTGGGTAAGCCACGGGACGAGCGGCGGGTACTCCGCCTGGGCGTGAAGCCACACGAGCGTCTTCCCGACCGCCAGCGACAGGAGCGCGCTCGCCGTCACGTCGCTCGCCCAGTGGGCGCCGAGCTGCATCCGCGCCCATCCCACCGTCGAGGCGAGCCCGTATGAGACGTACGGCCAGAGGGTGTCGGGATATTCCTCCGCGACGATGACCGCGATCCCGAACGCGAGCGAGCCGTGGCCCGACGGAAAGGAACGCATCGCGTCGTCGCGGCCCCCGAAGAACGACCAGTGCTGTGAGTCCTTTCCGGTGAAGGGCCGGCTCCGCCCGAAGGCTCGCTTCCCCGCCGTGGTGAGCCCCTCGACAAGGATGACGTTTTCCATCACCTCCAGCCCCGTCCGCTGGAGCTTCGCGTCTCCGAGCGCGAGGCCGGCCGCGGTGAGGCCCCCGCCGAGGATGAAGGGGACCTTGCTCTCGGCCATGTCGTCCGCGTAGGAGGCGAACCTCTGCGATCGAACGGTCTCGTGCCGCCGGAAGAAACCGTTGATCTCGTCGTCGAAGACCATGACGCCGCCGAGGATCGCCAGGCCCGCCCCGAGATTCAGGTAGTCGGTCCCGTTCCATCTCAACGGCGCCGTCGCGATGTAGGCCGTGTCGAGTCCGAAATCCTTGCCGACGGTCAACGCCTTGTCGCCGAGATCGCCGAGCCACCCTTTTCCCGGCTCGGGATCCTGGAAGTCCGGCGGGCCCATCTGGCCCAGGGTCAGGACGAGAACGAGGGTGCACGATCCGACCATGGCGCCCCCCATTCTACCCGTTCGATTGTGATACCCTTGCGCCCCTCGGTGTCGTTATCATGCGCGGAGTTCCGAATGGAAGGAGACGAGCCATGAAAGCACTTCTCGCCGCGGCGCTCCTGGTCGGACTCGCGGGGCCTGACTACGAAAAAATGCTCGCGGAGGCGAAGTACTCCCTCGCCGAGGCGGTCGACAAGGGCCTCAAGGAGGCGAAGGACGGCGTGGTGATCAAGGTCCAGCTCGAGAAGGAAAAGGGGCGGGTCATTTACACGATGGACATCGCCCAGGGCGACAAGATCCTCGAGGTCAACCTCGACGTGAAGGACGGCTCGGTCGTGGAGCGGAAGACCGAGAACGACGACAAGTCGGGCGTCGCCAAGGCGGCGAAGGTCGGCCTGAAGCAGGCGATCGAGGCCTCGCTCAAGAAGTCGGAGGGCAAGGCGGTCTCGGCCGAGATCAAGCTCAAGGCGGGCAAGCCCGAGGTCGAGGTTCACGTCTTCAAGGAAGGCAAGCTGACGGGCGTGACGGTCGACGGCGAGAAGGGCGACGTGACGGGCTCGAAGGAGATCAAGCAGGGGCCGAAGAAGCCCGGCATCATGGGGATCCAGGGCGAGGCGGTCGAGGGCGGCGTCCAGATCCGGAGCGTGATGAAGGACTTCCCCGCGGAGAAGGCGGGCCTCAAGGCGGACGACATCGTCACCGCGGTGAACGGCAAGAAGGTGAAAAACGTGGACGAGCTCCGGGGGATCCTGGCCGAGGCGGGCGAAGGTTCGAAGGTCAAGGTCGAGTACAAGCGAGGCGACAAGGTGGCGGAAGTGGCGGTGACGCTGGCGGCCGTTCCCGAGGAAGACGAAGAGGAAGGCGAGGATGAGGAAGAGGGGGGGAAGTAAGGCTAGATTCCAGATCCCAGACTCCAGATCCCAGTTCCTGAAGTTTCAAGTTGCAAGCAGTAACGAGTCTAGCTCGAAACTCGCAACTTCAGAATCTGGGATCTGGGATCTGAGATCTCGAAACTGGGATCTGCACCGTTCATTTCCCGTTTGGCGGTGAATTGTCTTTCTTGGCATTCTCGTCCACATACCACCCAAAGCCGCCGACGTCGGTGAAGAACAGGTACGGCTTGTTCTCTTCGAACCAGGCGTGGACCTCCGCGGCGTCCTTGAATTTCTTGCGCGCGGCGTAGCGCTCCACGAGGGTCCAGGCGGCGGCGTCCTTCTCCGGCTTCGCGATCCGGGTGAGGATCTTGTCCCAGAACTCCATCTTCCGGTTGGAGAGTTTCAGGTCCTTCAATTCCCGGTCGACGCCGAGCATGCCGTTGTCCGGGCAGACGTACTCGAGGTTCTCCGTATAGAAGGCTTCCATCCGGTCCGGGTCCATCTTGGTGCGGTCCATCACCTCGGGCGGGAAGTACTTCTTGGCCCATTCGAGGTCGCGGACGCGGTCGGTCGACTGGCGCCACCACGTGATGTAGACGAAGGCCATGTCGCGGGCCGGCATGACGGCGGGCGCGAGGGGCGGGCGGCTGTCGAATTTCTTCATGTAGCAGATCGCGTTGATGAAGACGCGGCGGGCCGACTCGGTCATCTGGGCCGGGTCGCCGGCGAAGCCCCAGAGGAAGAAGTTGGCGTGGCGTCCCAGGGCGACGGCGCGGTGGCTTTGGCCGTTGAGTCCGCTCGAGATGATTTCGGCGTCGGGCGAGTCCTCGAAGCCCCACGGGTTGGCGACCATGCCGTAGTCGATGACCTTGGGGAGCTCCCCGGTCTGGACGTGCCACGCGTCGATCATCGCGGGGAGGTCCTTGCCTTCGCGGGTCTTGCGGTAGTGGTCGGGGGTGGGGATGACGGTGGTTTCGAGTTTCGGATCGAGGGGCCCCTTGAAGATGGCGTGGTCGCGGCGGAGTCCGTGGGCTTCGTTCATGAGGTCGAGGGAAAAGCGGCTGATCTTGGACCTGCGCTGGATCTCGCCCGCGACGGCGCCGATGAGGATGATCGGCTTGGTGAAGGAGGCATCGAGGGTGACCTTGGGTTTGCGCGGGTCCCAGGGGCTGTCGTTGGGGTTGCGCCGCTCGATGTCGGCGATGACGACGTCGTAGGGGGCGGCTTTCTTGGCGTCGAGCTGTTCGAGGCTGATGGCGTCGATCTTCCCGAAGCGAGTGACGAGGAGCCGGATGAAGTTGGTCTCGCGCGGCCCGTTCCGCTTGCCCGCGTACAGGATCTTGAACTTCTTCGCCTCGGCGAGCTCCTTGTCCTGTTGGGAGGAGCCCGCGGCGGGTCCTGCGAGTGCGAGGAGAACTGCGGCAAGGCTCAGGCTTCGTCGGGCCATCGGCGTGATTCTCCGGTCATGGCTCTTTCAGAGGATACGCAATGGGCGCTCGGGATTTGAGGGAAAAGGGGGAGTCAGGTACTTGCGAGAGGCAGTGGGTGTCTGAGGCCTGAAGACGCCCGAAAGTGTCATATTGACTCCGGCCTAAACGTGTCTCACTCGGGTCGTTTCGCACCACCCGACAGGCAGCGGCGCGCGACGGGCTCCAGCTCCTCCCACTCGATGCTTGTCTGGCGGCCGCGGTCGAATTGGTCGTTCACCCACGCCTGGATTTCGGCGAGCCGCGGATCGCTCTTGCCGAGCTCGATGCCCAGGCGGCGCCGGACCAGAAAAATCAGCCCTGCGTGGCCCGAGTCCTTCGTGATGGAAACCTCGAGCGGCCGGCCCAGCAGCGCCGGCGCGTCGAAGGGCGCGTACATCCACCAGAACTTGTTCAGCCCATCCGCGTGGATCCCCGCCCGCGTCCGGTGCGCGTCCCGCCCGTAGAGCGGATATTTGGGCGGTATCCCGTGGCCCATCTCCTCGTAGAGCCCAACGAGCTCGTTCAGCGCCCGAAAGTCGGGCCGCTCCCCCGCGAAATAGCCCATCCCGATCAGGTGGAGCAGCACCGCCTCGAGCGGCGCGTTGCCCGTCCGCTCCCCCTTGCCGAGACAGCACCCGTTGATCGCCCCGCACCCCTCGCGCACGGCGGCGAGACAGTTCGCCACGACCAGCCACGTGTCGTTGTGCGGATGGAACTCGAGCTCCTCCGGACGGATCCCCAGACCGCGCAGCTCGCGGAAGATCTTCGGAACGCTCCTCGGGGCGCCGACGTCGTCCCAGGGCAATCCCACTCCCATCGTGTCGCAGACGCGGAACCGCGGCCGGAGGGCCGGCCCGTACGGCTCCGCGAGGGCCATCGCGTGCTCGGCGAAGGCGAGGATGAACTCGAGCGGCGCGCGCGTCGCGTCCTCCAGGTGGAGCCGCGGACGGATCCCCGCGTCCAGGACCGACTTCACCGCGTCGAGATACGCCCGAGCGGCGGCGGCACGTCCAGGGGGCTTGAACTTGTGAAACGTGTGGTAGTCCGACGCCGAGGCGAGCATCCCGGTCTCGCGCACACCGAGGGCGCGGATGAGCTGCGCATCTTTCGCGCTCGCCCGGATCCACGTCGTGGGCTCGATCGGAGCCCCCAACCGGTACCGCTCCAGTGCGCCCTCGAGGAGCGCCCGGTCCGACGCCGAGTAGACGAAAAACTCCGCCTGGCGGATCGCGCCCGACCGGCCCGTGAACCGGCAGAGGATGTCGTAGATGCGCAGGCCCGCCTCAACCGTCAACGGCACGCCCCCCTGCTGCCCGTCGCGATGGGTGGTCTCGGTCGTCCAAGCTTCGGCGGGCAACGTCTTCGGGCGGTCCCCCCACACATAGCGCGGAAAATCCTCGCGCGGGAAGGCCTCGGGCGCGTAGTCGGGCTCGGGCGGATCGGCGATCGGTCTCATGGCTACTTCTCCCCGATCCATTCCTCGGCGAAGGGGATTCGCGAGGGTGACGGCGTCACCCGCGTGGGCCTCAGCTCGCGCAGGGATTCGATCTCGCGGCGCAAGTAGAGCCGGCGGCGGCTCAGCCCGCGCCGATAGCTTCGGACCATCCCACGGCTCACGTAGGCGTAGAGCGTGGGCGTCTTGACCTCGAGCATCCGCGCGGCCTCCCGCGCCGTCAGGTACTTCTCCCCTCGATCGGCGTCTATATGCATTTGAATTGATTATAGTGTACTTAGATTGATCATGCAAACGGATTCGCAAAGGGACAGGGGGTGAGTTTCCAGATTCAAGATCCCCGATCCCAGTTCCTGAAGTGGCGAGGGTCGAGCCAGATTCGTTGGTGCATGCAACGCGAGACTTCAGAACCTGGGATCTGGGATCTGGGATCTAGAAGCTGACCCAGCATCTACCACAAACCCTGCTCTAAATAGATCCGGCCCGACGGGAAGGTTGGGGGGTTCCCATCGGGCCGGTGGTGGTGGTGGCGATTGGAACTTGGTCTAGATCTTGGGCGACCTCCGCTGGAATGCCAGGCCGAGGACCGCAAGGCCGAGCCCGCACAGGGCGGCCGCGCCAAGGGGCGCGCCGGCCGGAGTCCCGAAGCCGCAGTTCCGTTTCGCGTCCCCGGCGCCGTGG
>DATHFI010000283.1:0-2407 GCA_035490275.1 Planctomycetota bacterium | reverse complement strand
ACCCCTCTCTCTTAGTCGTCAGACTTCCGACATCAGACTTCAGTAGGACTGTCAACTGGTTACCGACAACTCTGAAGTCTGAAGCCGGATGTCTGATTACTGCCCAATCATTTGGGACCAAACTTCTCTTCGGCCTCGGTCTTTCTCAGATACAACGGGACGAGCGTCGCGACATCATCCCGACCGCCTTCCGCGTGGCGCCGCAATCCGAGGGCGGCCACCCGCGCCGGCTTGGGCGTCCACAGGTCGCGCGGAGCCGCGACCGCTCCTCGCGCGGCGAAAAGCGCCGCATGGCGCTCCAGCGCGTCGCCCACGACGAGCGCTCCGCGGGGCACCCGCGCGGCGAAGGCCTCGGGCGCCTCCGCAAACATCTCCGTGATCCGCACGGGCCGCCCGTTCCGGACTTCATAGAGCGCGCCGTACACCTGGTCCCACTTGGCGTCGAGGGCGGGCGCCAGGATCAATCCCTTCGCGGCGGCCGCCTCGGCGAGGACATCGAGCGAGGCGACGCCGATCAACGGCCGGCCGAGGGCGAACGACAGCCCCTTGGCCGCGGCCAGTCCGACGCGCAGTCCCGTGTACGACCCGGGCCCGATGTCGACCGCGATGAGATCCAGGTCGGCGGGGCGCTTCCCGGCCTCTCGAAGGAGCCGGTCGGCCGCGGGGGCGATCTCCCGCCCGTGGACCATTCCCGCTTCGAAAAGAGCCTCCCCGAGGAGGCGCGCCTCGTCGAGGAGGGCGACGCCGCCGCGGGGCCCCGAGGATTCGATGCCGAGCACAAGCATGGGGTCCGCCGGGTCCAAGTATAAGCCACGATCGGGCCGAATCAAGTTATAAATTACAAATTATAACTTACAAAAGGGCCGATCTTGCCGGGGGCCGCCCGAGGGGTTAGGATCGGCCCCTGCCAACGGGCTCGCGCTCCTTCATGAAACTCTCGCGCCTCAGAAAAATTACATGGCGGCTCGTCTTCGTCTACGCGCTCATCGTCGTACTCGTCGTCTGCGCGCGGCAGGATCCGCTCAAGTACGCGCGCCCCTGGTTCTGGGGCGGCTTCGCCCTCGTAGCGTTCGGCGAGTGGGTCCGGATGTGGGCCGCCGGCCACTTGGTCAAGAACAAGGTCCTCACCGTCACCGGACCCTACGCGTACGTCAAGAACCCGCTCTACATCGGGACCTTCCTCTGCATGGTCGGATTCTCGATCATGGCCCTCGGCGATCCCGCCGGCGTCTGGTGGCAGGCGAACATGAACTGGATCCTCCTCGGCTTCGGCATCCTCGGGTTCGTCGCGTACTACGTCCCGTACAAGAAGAAGCGCGAGGGCGACCGCCTGCGCGACATCTTCGGCGAGGCGTGGGATCACTACGACCGCGCGGTGCCCGACTACCTCCCGCGCCTCACGCGGTACGAGCGCGCCTCGAACGCCCCCTGGAGCTGGAAGGCGGCCTGCGAGAACAGCGAGCAGTGGACGCCGCTGGCCATCGCCGCCGGCGTCCTCGCCCTTCTTTTCAACCGGTTCTTGATCGACTTCGTGATGTCCGTGGTCGGTAAGATAACGGGATGACCGTCCTCCGCGACAAGGGCGGATTTCTCTCGCCCGTCATCCGCCTCGTCCCCCGCAATGGCGGGCAGGCGGTCCTCAAGGACTTCCGCTCCCGGAACCCGCTGACGCGCGCCGTCCTCGGCCCGATCCTCGTGCGGCGCGAGTTCGCAATCCTCCGCCGCCTCGACGGGATCCCGGGGGTCCCGAAGGCATACGGGATCGTCGACGGCCGGGCGATCCTGCTCGAGTACGTCCCCGGTCGCACGCTCGGCAAGTTCCGGCCGGGCGAGCTGCCGGACGCGTTTTACCGGGACCTCGAGGAGACGCTGGACTCCATCCACCGGCGCGGAGTTGTCCACCTCGACCTCCGGCAGAAAAAGAACATCCTCGTCGCGGACCGCGACGGCCGGCCGCACATCATCGACTTCGCGAACGCGGCCCGGGTGGACGGCGCGCTGGGGATCCTCGGCGGCGGCCTGAAGGCCGTCGACCGAGGCGGCCTCCTCAAGTTCAAGGCCCGGTTTTTTCCCCATCTCCTGACCGACAGGGATCGCGCGGCCTTGAAACGGCAGGCATCGCTCAGGAAGTTCTGGCCCTTCAGCCCGCATACGGTTCGTGAACGGGACATTGTGTGGTGATTCGATCCCGGAATCAGGAATCAAGAATCAGGAATCAGGGCCGAACCCGGAGCCGCGGGCCCGGATGAACGTTCGATCTCTGGCCGTCAGAGTCCTCAAGACCACCGGGTTCGTGGACGACGCCCTTGCCCCCGTTCGCGAGACGCTCCCCGATCCTCGCGACCGCGCGCTTCTCACCGCGATCGTCTACGGGGCGATGCGCCACCGGCTCACGCTCGACGCGATA
>DATHFI010000282.1:0-8560 GCA_035490275.1 Planctomycetota bacterium | reverse complement strand
CGAAATCGCCGCGACCTTGCTCCCCAGGTAGCTGGAAGCTTCGGCCTCGCTGCTCCCGTATCGCTCTTGTGACCGATAAACTATGTTAGAATCCAAGTTGTAGTAGACGAAGGAGGCCGGCTGTGGAAGGCAAGAAGATGTGGATCCTGCTCGGGATCCTGGGCGTGATCCTGCTCAGCCCCGTGATCGCGTTCAACGGCGCGTCCATGGGCTGCTACCAGGGCCGGATCGACAAGTATCCCGACTCCCCCTCCTCGAAGGATTGGCAGCTGCGGCTCGCCACGATCTATTACAACTCGCTGCGCGCCGACAAGGCCGGGCAGTGCTACAAGAAGTTCTGGCAGCGGTATGCGGACGACGCGCGCCGTCCCATGGCCATCGAGCGCCATGCCGAGATCTACGAGGAGCTGGGCATGAAGCGGGAGGCCTCCGAGGTGTGGAAGATTCTCGCCCGCGAATACCCGGACGACAACCGCGGGAAGCTCGCCCTCGCCAAGCTCAACAACGATTACCGGATGTTCACCTACGACCCCGACCCGGTCCTGCTCGAGAATCTCCCGTAGATGGCGGTCTTCAAGGCGTACGACGTCCGCGGCCGGTACCCGGACGAGATCGATGACGCCTTGGCGGAGCGCATCGGCTTCTGGACCGTCCGCTTCCTGAACGCGAAAACCCTTGCAGTCGGTCGGGACGTCCGCATGGCCGCCCCCGCCGTCGCCACGGCCGCCATCCGCGGAGCCTGCGCCGCGGGCGCCCGCGTCCTCGACCTGGGCGTCGTCACCACCCCCATGACCTATTTCGCCGTCGGCCACCTGCGCCTCGACGGCGGGATCATGGTGACCGCCTCGCACAATCCGCCCCCCGACATCGGGTTCAAGATCTGCCGCGAGGGGGCCTTCCCCGTCGGCGAGCGCACGGGGCTGAAGGACATCGAGGCGATGGTGCGGGAGCCGGGCCGACCCGCGGGGCCCCCCGGCGCCGCGGAGACGATCTCGATCGTCCGCGAATACCGGACCCACATGCGCCGGTTCGTCGGCGACTTGCGGCCGCTGCGCGTGGCGGTCGACACGGCCAACGGCTGCGTGGGGGTCCACTTCGACGCGCTCTTCGGCGACCTGCCCGTGACGTTCGACCGCCTCTACTTCGCCCCCGACGGCCGTTTTCCGAATCACGAGCCCAACCCGCTCAAGGACGCCAACCTGCGGGATCTCCAGAAGGCGGTCGTCGAGAACCGCGCCGACCTGGGCGCCGCCTTCGACGGGGACGGCGACCGCTGCATCTTCCTCGACTCGCACGGCCGGAAAATTCCGAGCGATCTCCTGACCGCGCTCCTCGCGGTGCGCGAGCTTCAGCGCGTCCCGGGCGCCGCGGTGGTGTACGACCTGCGGTCGAGCCGCGTCGTTCCCGAGGAGATCGCGCGCGCCGGCGGGAAGCCGGTGCGGGAGCGGGTCGGCCACGCCTTCATGAAGGAGGCGATGCGGAAGCACAACGCGATCTTCGGGGGTGAGCTCTCGGGGCACTACTACTTTCGCGACCATTACAACGCGGACTCGGGCCTGCTCGCCTTCGCGAAAGTGGTCGACCTGCTGGGATCGCAGGCGAAGCCGATCGCCGATCTCCTCGCCCCCTACCGGCGCTATCACTCCACGGGCGAGCTCAACTTCCACGTCGAGGACAAGACCGGCGCGATGGAGGCCCTCGCCGCCGCTTTCCCCGACGGCCGGCAGGACCGGCTCGACGGGATCACCGTTCAGTACGACGATTGGTGGTTCAACGTGCGGCCGTCCAACACCGAGCCGCTGCTCCGGCTGAACCTCGAGGCGCCGACCCCGGCGCTCCTCGAGGAGAAGAAGGCGCTCGTTTTCGAACATCTCCGCAAGGCGGGCGCGAAGCCAGAGGCGTAGGGACGATTCTCGATTCTGGATTCTCGATTCTCGGCCGGCGCACCGCGGCGTCCAACGGGTGACGCCATGAAATCCGTCACGCGACGAGTCATTGCCTGGCGACGAGTCCTGATTATCCTCATCGCCTTCGGCTTGGTGATCGTCTATCAAGTGGTGCAAATCAACCGGTCCATCCGGTCGGCGAACTTCATCGGCTGCGCGACGAACCTACGGTCACTCTGGCAGATGCAGTTCAATTACGCAGCCCAATACGGCGGGCCGAACCAATCGTTGCCAACCGAAACGGGCGCCGCCTTCTGGCTGACGCTTCAGAAGACCCCGAAACCGATGATCGAGGGCTACGAGCCCTTCTTCTGACCGATATCGGGTGAAATCCCCGGGCCGGGGCGATGCTCCTATCGCGGCCCCGCCATGAGCATCGACAAGTTGGCTCCTGATGATCCGGTCGCTGCGGACAACGAGGGCAACCACGGGCCGGGTCGGGGTGGCCACGTGATTACCAAGACCGGAGGCATCCGCGAAGTCGAGGAAACGGACCCGCTGTGGATCCGGGCGCGCATCACCACGAAGCCTTGACTGCGCGGATTTTCGCGAACGTTCGGTAACGGATACGTGGACGCGGCGTCGAATTCAGGTAGAATGGCGCTCCTTCACGACTCGCGCATAGGTTTCATTCATTCATAGTTCCCTTTTCGGAGGCCGAGGCATGAAACGTTCGAAGAAGGGGGGCTTCACGCTGGTGGAGCTCCTGGTCGTCATCGTCATCATCGGTATCCTCGCCGCGCTGCTCCTGCCGCAGATCGCCCGCGCGATCCGCAACGCCCGCGTCACGGGATGCGCGACGAACCTGCGCTCGCTCTGGCAGTCGCAGTTCAACTACGCCGCCCAGTACGGCGGCCCGCACAAGATCATGCCCGTCGACATCGGCGGCAACTTCTGGCTCAAGCTCCAGAACACGCCCAAGCCCATGATCGACCGGTGGGAACCCTTCTTCTGCCCCATCGCGGGCGACGAAATCGTGCAGGGCCAGACCTCGTTCCGGGGGCCCTTCGCGAACGTCAACAAGATGGAGGACAAGGACCCGGTGGGCGCCGACAAGAACCTGCCCCAGAACAACCACGGCGCGAACTCGGGCGGCAACGTCCTCACGAAGACCGGCGACGTCAGCGAGTACTCCGAGACCGACACCATGTGGCAGGCGGCCGAGACGAAGACCGTACCCTGACGACCGTCGCGAAACGCTTCGCACGAAAACCCCCCGGGAAACCGGGGGGTTTTCTTTTGCCCGCCGCGCAGGCTATGATCCCGGCATGATGGCGCGCCACGACCGCGGTTTCACGATGGTGGAGCTGCTCGTTGTCATCATCGTCGTCGGCCTCGGCCTCGCCCTGACCCTCCCCGCGCTCCTGCGCGGTCAACGCAACGACCGGCTCGCGAAATGCGAAGCCAGGTTGCGCGCCCTTTGGGAGGCCGAAGCCGCCTACCGAGCCCGCGCGGGGAACGTCCCGACGGCCCGGGGATCGGCGTACTGGGCGGAAATCCTGGGGCCCGGAGCCGACCCCGAGGCGCCGGTCTGCCCGCTGTCGGGTCATGATCGCTATCGAGGGCCCGCCGGCGATCCCTCGAGGCTTCCCCCGTTCGCGCCGATCGGCGGCGACCGGCCCGGAAGCCACGGCGCCGGCGAGGGCGGGTTCCTGCTCCTGCGGAACGGCGAGGTGCGAGCCTGCCTCGAGGGCAACGCCGATTGGATCGCCGCGGTCAAAACTCTGGCGCCTTGAATTCGAGATAGTTGTCCCGCGGGAAATCGCGCAGTATAGTGCACCACCCATGATGAGAGAATTCTGCAGCGCCAAACTCACCGGGGCGATCGTGACGCGCTCCGAGCTCCACTACACCGGGAGCTGCGGGGTGGACACCCTGGTCCTCGAGGCCGCCGGCCTTCTCCCCTGGGAGAAGGTCCTCGTGGCCAACGTCAGCACCGGCGCGCGGATTGAGACCTACCTCATTCCCGAACCCGCGGGATCCGGCACGATCGGCATCTACGGGAGCGCGGCGCGCCACGCGAGCGTCGGCGACGAAATCATCCTCATGGCCTTCGGCCTCCTCGGACCGGACGAAGCCCGGGCCTTCAAGGGCCCCAAGGTCCTGAAGCTCAAGGCCGGCAACAAGCTGCCCTGATCGCCGCGTGGCGTCCGTCCAAGATCTCATGAGAACGGCGCTGCCCCTCGTCCTCCTGGCGGCGGCCTGCGCGCCCGCCGGAAAAAACCCCTCGGATCCCGCGAACCCCGCGGGCACGGAACTCCAGATCTCGGCGCACCTCGATCCCGCCTCACCCGATCCCATCGAGGGGGGCCTCGGGCTCTTCGCGGTGTCCGTGCGCAACGGCTCCAAGCGGATCGTCATCCTTCGCGACCTCACGCTCGCCGACGGCACGCCCGTGCTCACGTGGGAGAATCCCCCGCCGAAGCCCCTCGTGTACGATTCCCGGCTCGACGAATTCCGGGCGGAGGCCGGGCCGCGCGCGTCGGGCGAGGGGGTCCACATCGGCCTCCTGCTCCCCGGCGAGGCGATCCTCTTTCGCCCCCAGGTCCGGCTCCTCAATCTTCCCCGCCGGTACCTCCTGTACTACCACAGCTACACGGCCGATGAAGCCGCGCGGAACGTCTACTTCGAACACCGCGAGGGCGGCCTTCTCCGATACCGGCAGGTGCACTCGTCCGACCTCGAGGCGATGGCGTCGGCCAAGGCCCCCGAGGCGACCCACCGGTCGGTCGTCTTCCCCCACGCCCGCTCGCCGCTGGAGACCCCGCGGACCGCGGAGGTCACCCTCCAGGCCGACGCGCCGCCCAGGCGATTCCGGCTCGCCGATGCGCTCGTCCGCGCGGGCCTCACCCTGCCCGAAGTCGAGGAGTCCACCTTCTGCGTCTACCTCGACGGCTGGGCCGTGCGGGCGCGCGGGAAGTCGTGGCTCATCACGCCGAAGGGCGCCACCCCGCTGCCCGCGATCACGCGGTTCGAGCTCTGCTTCTTCCATCTCGACATGATCGACCCGCACCTGGGCGTCCAGTTCGAATTCACCGGGGCGCTCGACGTCCGCTTTCCGGACCGGAGGATCGTGCCCCTCCGCGACAACCAGGAGCGGATGCGGAAGCTCGCCTTCATTCCCCGGGAGGAGGTCGCGGCGTTTCTGAAGGATGTCGCGCAGAAGGGCCTCGAGGTGGACGTGCGGTTCGACGGCCGCGCCGCTTCGCTCGTCCTGCGGGCCGCGTCGGACCGGTCGGGCTCGCCTTCGCTCCCCTTCGGCCAGGCGCTGAAGAAGGCGGGGATCGCCTCCGCCGAGGTGGTGGAGCACGTGTGGTCCGAGGCGCTCGAGGCGTGGGCCATCCGGACGAAGAGCGCCTCGTGGGTCGTCTCCGAGCGCGGGGGGGGCGGGCTCCCCGCCATCCCGTGGTTCGCCTTCTTCTTCCGGCGCCTGGACGAGCTCGCCGCGGCCGGAGAGGCGCGGTTCGAGATCCCGGCGGAATTGCGGGAGGCCTTTCCCTACGCGGCCGAGGGCGCGGTGAAGCGTTCCGACCTCGCGAAGTTCCTGGCGGAGGCGAAGGAACGCGACCTCACGATCGACGTGCTTCCGGCGGGTTCAACCGTGCCGTTCCGCCTCCGGCGATAGCATCCAGCAATCCACAATCCGCAATCCTCACATCGAGTGACCGGGGACTTTCGTCACGTCTTCGATTTCCATCGTCTCGCGTTGGGTGAACCCTTCGCCGTACTTCTTCCCGATCATGAGTCCGTAGGCCCGGCCGCGGCTGCGGACCCAGTCCTCGATCTGCTCGCGGGGAGGTCCCTTGGCGGGATCGCCCTTCTCCGGGAACTGCGACTTGTACGCCAGGATGGAGGCCATTTTCTTGTCCATCTCGGCCGTGATATCGACGACGAACGACGGCGGCCCGGCGTCGTAGCTGTTGTGGACCCAGTAAATCTTGCGCGGCCGGTGGGCGCGGCCCGCGTCGTGTTCCAGGTCGGGAAATTTCGCCAGCCCCGCGAAGTAGCAGGAATCGAAGACGATCCGCGGCGTCGTGGCGTGATCCGGATGGCGCTGCTCGAGGCCCGGCATGATGACGATCGCGGGCTTGTGCCGGCGGAGGATCTCGACGACCCGGAGCTGCTGTTCGCGGACGTTGAAAAGGCCCGAGTCCGGCAGGCCCGCGTTGACGCGGACCTTCAGTCCCAGGAGGCGCGCGGCCTCGTCCGCCTCCGCCTGCCGCTCGGCGGCGGTGCCCCGCGTGCCCATCTCGCCCTCGGTGAGGTCGCACGCGCCGACGGCGTACCCCTGGCCGACCAGCCGGGCCAGGGTCCCTCCGCAGGTGATTTCGGTGTCGTCGCGGTGGGCCGCGAAGGCCAGGATGTCGAGCTTCATGGGCGGGCGATCCTCGCGTTTCGGCCGAGAATCCAGAATCGAGAATCGAGAATCACGGGTGCAAGGGATCCGTCGGGATGAAATTGGATCTCATGAAGATGGAAGGCCATCTCCAGCATCAAGGCGGCTATTTCTTCTCCGCCGGGGGCTCCGCCTTGGGGGGATCCTCGGTGTTCCCCTCCTTGAGGCCTTTCTTGAACTCGCCGATGCCCTGCCCCATGCCCCGCATGATCTGCGGGATCTTCGTGGAGCCGAAAAGCAGGAGCACGATCACGAGGATGATGATGAGTTCCGAAAAGCCGATGCCCCCCAGGAAGCCCGCGAGAATGGACGTCATCCGATACTCCTTACGAAGCTCACTTCGCCTTCTTCGACACCGTTATAACGTTTCCCCCGCGCGGATGATTCCGGATCTCGAACCGGTCCATGTGGGCGCGCGCCGAGGAGAAGAGGGGCTTGCCGTCGTCCCCGGCCCGGTCGGCCGAGAGGGACGCGCCCGAGTCCGCGAAGCGCAGCTCGATCTCGGGCCCCGCGCGGGCGATCATCACGTGGTAGATGTTGTTGTCCTGGTTGCCGTAGGCGTACCGGCGGATCGTCTGGACCGTTTCCCGCACCGCCCCCTCGATGTTCCCCACCGTGGCTTCGGGGAACCCGGCGCGCGTCGCGAGGACCCGCACGAACTGGAGGAGGCCCTGGGTGGCGTCGTCGGAGAAGTTGAGGCCGAGCTGGACGGGAAGGACGTTGCGGCGCGGCAGGAAGCTCGCCTTGCCGCCGCCGTCATAGTGGAACAGGGTGAGGCATCGCGGGCATTTGTAGGTGCCGACCTCCGTCACGGAGAGCAGGGCGCGGCAGGCGCCGCAGTCGACCGTGATCGTCTCCTCGGCCCCCCGGGCCGGAGCGGGGTGCGCCGGAGCGGGCGGAGGCGACATCAAGGGCGGCGGCGCGGGCCGCGCGGGACGGGTCATCGGCTCGGCCACGGCCGTGGCGGTCGCGGCCGGCGAGGAGGAAGATTGGTCGGGCTTCCCCACCTTCAGGATGAGGGTCTGGTCGGTCGCGCTCGCCGAGGGCTCCACCTGGAAATGCTTCATCGCCTCGTCGCGCGACGGGTAGATCTTGAAAAAGGCGTTCAATCCGAGCATGTCGAAGACGACCTTGACCTTGGGCTGGACCTTCACGAGCGCGATTCCGCCCTTGTCGTTGGTGATGGAATCGGAGAGGTTGATCAGGAACCCGAGCCCCGTGGAATTGACGTACTTGACGTGCTCCATGTCGAGGATGAACCGGTTGGAGCCGCGTTCCTTGACGGCGTTGAGCTGGGTCTGGAAGGTGATGACGGTCTTGGCGTCGATGGAGCCGTTCAGGATGACCAGGGCGGTCCCGGGAATGCCCTTCACCTCTTGGACCTGGATGGTTAGATCAGGCACCCCAGCGAACCTCCTCACCCGCTGACGAGTCGAGCCGGGTCGAGGGCGGCATGATATCAGCGGCGGCGAAGAGGGTCAAGACAGGGGGCCTGGGTGGGCTTCGAGCGCCCAGTGTCCAGTTCCCAGTTTCAGAAGCTTCCGGCTTGGAGCTTCTGAAACTGGGAACTGGAAGCTGGAGACTGGAAGCTCTACTAAATGTCCGACGCCTTGATCGTCTGGCGCTTGTTCGCCTTGGCGCGGGCCCCCGCCTTGTTGATCAGGTCGGACACGGCCTTGCTGAGCGCATCGACGGCGTCGCTGCTCAGGCGCAGTTTCGCCCTCTTCACCTGGTCCCGGACCTTCGACTGCACGACCAGAACGTCCGCCATGACCCAGTCCTTTCCGCCCTCCAGGGGCAAATGTCGTGGGACCCCAGAAACCCCGTGAAACGCCCCAAACGGCCGGGAATTTACGCCCCGGCCGGAATCGTGTCAAGCCAATTTCCTGAGGAGCGAACAGCAGTCGGCATTCAGCATTCAGCTCCGAACTGAAGAGGGGACTGACGGATTTCCGGATGAATGCTGATCACGAAGCGCTGAGCGCTCGACTATCCCACCCGGATGGGCCGGATGGGCTTGCCGTCGCGGAAGAGCTCGTCCCACGCCCGGTACAAGAGGCCGTAAGGCGTCCGGGCCGCCTCGTCGTACTCCGCGCGCGGAACCGGCACCGCGGGCTCGATCTCCTCGATTTCGACGAAGGCCCCTTCCGTGCCCGGGGGCGGCGGCATCGTGGCGACGTTCAGGATCGGGACGGTTTCGTACTTCGCGGGGTCGGCG
>DATHFI010000281.1:0-3032 GCA_035490275.1 Planctomycetota bacterium | reverse complement strand
CGCTTCCGCGTCCACCGTTTGTCCCCGACGTTCTCGCCCGCCAGGTTGAAGACGACCTCGATTCCCTTGAAGGCCTCGGCGGGAGGCGGCCCGGCCCTCGGATCCCAGGCAAACAGGGAGAGGTCCGGACCGAGGAGGGCGCGGGCGCGGTGCGGATCGCGCGTCAAGGCGACGGGGCGGTCCAGCTTGGAGACGAGGCGGCGACCGATGAACCCGGTGGCTCCTGTAACCAGGGCGCGCATGTCACGAGGATAATGCGATGGGGTCCGGAATGCAAAAGTACGAGGATTTGTTAGATTGACGCGACATCACGGGAGGAATCAATGGCGAAAATCCTGCCGGCGAACAACGGGCCGTATCTTGTCGAGGGGGATATCAACCTCGTCGACGCCTCGGGGAAACCGTGGGACCTTTCGGGCCGGACGAAAATCGCGCTCTGCCGATGCGGGCAGTCCGCGAACAAGCCGTTCTGCGACGGGTCGCACAACAAGGTGGGGTTCCAGTCCCAGGTCCAGGCCGCGAAGCTCCCGCCCCCCGGGGCCCCGAAAGCCTGATCACGTCCCGGTCAGGGAGATCGTCGGGACCCGCGCCTCCTCCACCGGGCGCGGCGGGTCCTCGAATATCCCGGCGCAGCAGGCCTCCATCCGGTCGAGGAAGCCGTCGACGTCGAGCCCGAGGTAGGCCGGGCGGTATCCCTCGAGATTCGCGTGCATTCGGCGGTAGAGGGACCGGGCCCCGTTCGCGTTCCCGCGCCGCGCGTGGTGGAGCGTCACCGACGCCTGGATGAGACCGTGGAAGAATCCCTTGCGCTCGTCGTTGACCTCGATCCAGAGATCCTCCCAGACCTCGTGCGCCTCGAAATACTCCCGCCGGTTGAAGTGGTCGATGCCCCGGAGGTACCGGGGGTCCGCGGTCACGGTCGATCCTCGATCTTGATCACGTCGACGGGACATTCCTCCGCGGCGTGGCGGATCCGCTCCTCGAGCGTGAGGTCCGCGTCGGCTTTCACCACGCAGTCCGTCTTCGTGACGGTGAAGACCTGCGGGCAGGTCTCCTCGCAGAGGTTGCAGAGGATGCACCCGGGCTCGATCCAGACGCGCGCGATCATCGGTCCATTAAAGAAGAAAGGGTGACGCGGAAAAAGAGTTGTGTTGCAATGGGGTCTCAATCGGAGGATCGCCCATGTCCGCCAGGTCCACCGTCGTCACCGACGAGCACTTCCGCTACATCGCCCGGCGCACCCGCGGGGACGATGTCTTTCTGAAACAGCTCAAGAGCGCCGCGGAGGCCGCGGGGATGCCCGCGATCTGGATCTCGCCGGAGCAGGCGAGCCTCATGCAGATCCTGCTGAAAGCGGCCCGCGCCCGTGAAGTGATCGAGGTTGGAACGCTTGCCGGGTATTCCGCAATCTCGATGGCGCGCGCCCTTCCCCCGGACGGCCGGGTCCGCACGATCGAGATCAACGACGCCTTCGCCGACTTCGCCGAGTCGTGGATCGCCAAATCCGACGTCGCCAGTCGGGTGACCGTTCATCGCGGGCCGGGACTCGAGGTGTTCCCCAATTTCGAGACCGATTCCGCCGACGCCGCGTTTCTCGACGCGGACAAGACGAACTATCCCGGCTACCTGAAGGAGAGCCTCCGGATCGTGCGGAAGGGGGGCCTCATTCTGGTCGATAATGCTTTCGCCTTCGGCCAGCTCCTCGACGAGCGACCGACGGACCGCGAAGTCCCCGCCGTGCGGGAGTTCAACGAGCTCATGGCGAAGGAGCGTCGCGTCCACGCCATCATCGTCCCCATCGGCGACGGATTGTGGGTTGGCGTGAAGGAGTAGGGACGCATCCGGCATCCCGCATCCGGCATTCAGGGGGCCGGGATCCGCTTTCAGCGGACCGCCAATCGCCGATAGGTCCGTATAATGACTGACTCCATGGACCTCGAATACGCGCGCGAAGTGCTCCGCACCGAATCCGACGCCATCCGGTCGCTCATCGACCGGATCGGCGAATCGTTCAAGGCCGCCGCCGAGCGGATCCGCGCCTGCGAAGGCCACGTCGTCGTCAGCGGCATGGGCAAGGCGGGCCTCGTGGGCCTGAAAATTTCCGCGACGCTCGCCTCCACCGGGACTCCATCGCATTTCGTCCATCCGGCCGAGGCGGTCCACGGCGATCTCGGCCGCATCATGAAGAAGGACGTCCTCCTCGCCCTCTCGAATTCCGGGGAGAGCGAGGAGCTGCTCCGGCTCATCCCGAAGGTGCGCGAGCTCGGCGCCGCGGTGGTCTCGCTGACCGCGTCGGCCGAGTCCTCGCTCGGCCGGGTCAGCGACGTCGTCGTCGAGCTGGGCCGGATCGAGGAGGCGTGTCCCCTCGGGCTGGCGCCCTCGGCGTCGACGACCGCCCTGCTCGCGCTCGGCGACGCGCTCGCGCTCTGCGTCCAGAAGGCTCGAGGGTTCAACCAGGAGGATTACGCCTTCTTCCATCCCGCCGGAGAGCTCGGCCGCAAGCTGCAGAAAGTCGGCGACGTCATGCGGACCGGCGATCGGAATCCCATCGTCCGCGAGGAGACGCCCGTCACGGAGGCGCTCGCTCGGATCACGCGGGCCCGGGCCGGGGCGGTCAGCGTCACCGCCGGCGACGGAACGTTGGCCGGGATCTTCACCGACGGCGACCTTCGCCGGCTCCTGAGCAGGAATCCCCAGGGACTTGCCGAAAAGATCGGGGCCGTCATGACGCGGACGCCGACGGTGGTCGGCCCCGACCAGCTTGTCGCCGACGCCCTCCGGATCCTCCGCGAGAAGCGGATCGACGAGCTGCCCGTGGTCAACGGCCGCGGGGAGCCGGTGGGCATGCTCGACATCCAGGACGTCCTCGGCGCGGGGGTGTAATGCATCGCGCCGTACTGCTCCTGCTTCTCCTGCCCGGGGCGCAGGAACCTCCTTCGAAGGGAGAGGGCGAGAGTTTCTCCACCGATTCGTTCAAGTTCATCTTCAGGGATCCCAGGACGGGCGAGGTGGAAGCCATCATCTCGGGCCGG
>DATHFI010000280.1:0-3060 GCA_035490275.1 Planctomycetota bacterium | reverse complement strand
GGTGGCGACGACGACCCGGGCCGTGTAGCTGGCGATCTGCTGGTCCCCGCCGCCGGCGCCCAGGAACCGGATGCTGGCGCCGTTCCCGAACTGGATCAGGTCTGAAACGCCGCCCCGGGAGCCACCCCCCTTGTCCGGCAGGAGCTTAGCGTAGCGGGTCCGCTGGATCGCCGGCAGGAGGCGTTGCAGATACGCGGCCTTCGCCATCTGCGACACCGGCGCCCCCATGATCACGTCCTCGTCGAGCTCAAATAGGTGGTAGAGCGACGGAATGACGTAGAAGTGAAGCGTCTTCGACGCCTGAGCGGGGCCGCTGCCCCAGTATTCCTGGAACCGCCCCCGGGAGAATTCGTCCAGGATCTCACGGGAAAAGGGCATGAAGTCGCAGATGTACCGCGAGCCCTTCCTGGGGCCCGCAGGCAGGACAAACTCCTCCTCCGCGAACTCACGGAAGCTGCGGACCCTCCTGGGGAGTGCGCCCTCGAAGAACCGGACACCCGGCTCGATTAGCGTCGGAATTGCCTTGATGTGTCCCGCCATTAATGGCTCATGTGTGGTGATAGAACTAAAGGAGACGAACGATGGCGAACAGCAGAGAGCAGGCCGAGCCGATGGTGGCGGACGACTTGGTGATTCACAAGCCCATACGCCGCGAAATGGGCGGCGGACGTTGGGTCGAAGGCAGCCTGAAAGGCCATCAGTTTGCGGCCCTGGTCTTCCCCGACCACGCGGCGGACCCCGGCTACGAGCTGGGCGACAGCCGGATCTCGAAGCTCTGGGTGCAGCGCCTGTCGGACCAGAAGACGGTCTTCAACTGGGACCGTGGATTCGACGTGGCCGCCGAGAACGAGACCGTGGAGGCCATCGTGGACTTCCTGGCCGCGGGCATCGCGGACCACGCCTACGAGGTGTAGCCGGAACCGGCGCCCGCCCGGTTTCGCGATCATACCGCGACCTTCCTCGTGAGGTTCTTGGCTTTCTTCCCTGTGAAGTTCTGCCACCTGGTCACGGCGACGTCCACGAAGGCTGGGGCGATCTCGATCGCGTAGACGCGGCGGCCCTCGCGCTCGCCGGCGATGATTTGGCTACCTGAGCCGGAGAATGGCTCGTACGCGATGCCGCCGGGAGTCGTGTGGTTCCGAATGGGGATGCCGAAGATCTCAAGGGGTTTTTCTGTCGGGTGGACCCCCTCGACCTCCTTCTGGTCGATCGACCAGACCGTAGTCAGGTTGGGCTCGGGGCGTATGGCGGGAAGCTTCCCCTCGATCCAGCCGTAGAAGCACGGCTCGTGCTGCCACATATAGTGCGAGTGCGTTAGGATCGGCCGGGCCTTCGCCCAGATGATCTGCTGGTGGACGAAGAGGCCCGCCCGTTTCCACGCCTCCTCCACGAGAATCTGCCGCCGCGAGGCGTGCCACTGGTAGACGGCGGGGTTCTCGACCAAGGCCTGCTTCAAAGCGACGTCGAGAAACTTGTAGAAGAAGTCCTCGGAGGCCTTGGGGTCCTTGTACTCGTCCCAGTGCTTGTCCTTCACTTCAGGCCGGTTGGACCATGACTGCGGGTGATTACCGCCTGAATAGTCGACAAGGTACGGGGGATCCGTCGCCATGAGGGCCGCACGCCGTCCGTCCATGAGCTTGCGGACGTCCTCATCCTTCGTCGAATCCCCGCAGAGGATGCGATGCTCGCCCAGCGCCCAGATATCGCCCAGCCGCGAGACGGGATTGTTAGGGGGCTCAGGAATCGGCTCCGTCTCCTCCCGCGGGTCCTGGGGCATCCAGGAGGCTAGGTCCTTCAGTTCCACATCCGAGAAGCCGGTGAGAGAAAGATCGAGGTCGAGTGCCGACAGGTCCTTTACGAGCCCCGCCAAGAGTCCCTCGTCCCACTCCGCCAGCTCCGTCAGCTTGTTGTCCGCGAGGGTGTAGAGCGATGCCTGCTCATCCGTGACGTCGGCCACGACGACGGGCACCTTGGCGACGCCGCGCTGCTTCAGGGCCTCGAGGCGACCGTGGCCGGCCAGGATGCGGTAGGTCCCCTTCTGGACTACGATGGGACTCAGGTAGCCGAAGGATTCGATCGACCGCGCGATCGCCTCAACCGCGTGGCTTTTTCGGGGGTTCTTGTCCCACGGTTTCAGCTTCCCCAACGCGACCGTCTCGATGGTCGGGAGTTTCAGCTTCATGTCCACCCCTCTCCTTCCAGCTTCCGTTTCCGTTCGTGCCCGGCTCCGGATTCAGCCGGACCCATTCCAAGAACGCGGCCTTCGCCCGATTCAGAACGACGTCGAAGGCACCTTTCGTTTCCGGACGGGCCAGGTAGACCGCCTCGACCTCGACGCGCTGGAGCCGCCCGATCTCCTCCAGACACCGCGCCATGTGGACTCGATCGACCAGCGCCCCGTCGGCCACCCGGTTCTCCCGCTCCGCCGCCAGCGCCCTCGCCAGTCTGTAACGCTCCAAGCTGGGCGACGTCGCCCCCATGAGCAGCGGATCGGGAGGCTCTCCGTCCGGCCCGTAATTCCCCCTCCGGCTCGCCCTCCGGTGAAGCGCCTGAAGGAGGGCCGCAAGCGGCACGCGGGGATTCCGGCCTCCCACCTCCCGAACGACCCCGGGAATCTCCGAGAGAAGCCTCGAAAGCCCGCGCTCCGATAGGCCGGGAGCCGCCGCAGCGTCTCCCCCGGCAGCATCGGCTCCTTGGCCTTCTGCTCCTCCTGGGGCCGCCCCGGACCCTTCCCTTGCTTCGACTGGTCACGCTTCACCGGGCTCCCGTCCCCCGACTTCTCTTCCTCCGTCATGGCAGCGCGACGCTCCCGGAGCGCCGCTTTCACGTCCTCCGGCATGGGCTCGCCCTTCGGGCGACTGTCGGCTTCCGAATCGGAGCCAGCATCCCATCCACCACGAGGATCGACATGGCTAGTAGGCGACGAAGCTCGACCGACTGCGCTTGGGCCTCACCCTTGCGAAGCGTTACGGCTTCGACGATGCACTTGGAATTCGTCCCATAAGTGTGAATGTACCTCCGCCGGTGAGGGAAGATCGCCGCAAGTTCGGGCTGCGAAAC
>DATHFI010000279.1:0-2272 GCA_035490275.1 Planctomycetota bacterium | reverse complement strand
TTGGGTGACTTTCTCCGCGACATACTTCACGATCTTCTCGAGCGCGACCGCGCGCGAACCCTTGAGGAGGAGGCAGTCGCCGGGGCGCACGAGGTCCATCACCGTCGTGCGCGCGTCCTCCGCTGTCTCGAAGCAATGGCGCGCCTGGTCGTCGCGGAGCGTCCCCTCCATCGCCCGCGCCTCGGGTCCCACGAGGAGCACGATCCCGATCGAGGGCTCCCCCGCCACGGCGCGGCCGAGCTCGAGGTGGTACCGCGTCGACGTCTCCCCCAGCTCGCGCATGTCGCCGATCACGGCGATCTTGCGGGGCGCCGCCACGTGCCGTCCGAACTCCTCCACCGCGAGCGCCGCGGAGGCCGGGTTGGAGTTGTACGCGTCGTTCAGGATCGAAACTCCGCCCAGGGTCAGGAGCTCCATCCGCATCTTGGGCGCCTTGAACGCGCGAAGTCGGTCGGCGCATTCCTGCAAATCGGTCCCGTACGCCACCGCCGCGGCGGAGGCGGCGAGCGCGTTCAACGCGTTCCACGACCCCTGCAGGCCCAATTCGAAAGTGACGCCGAGGGCCCGGAACCGGAGGCCGCCGGAACCGACGGCGAGGTCGGTCGCCCGCACGTGGGCCGAGGGTCCGAATCCGAACGTCACCAGCTTCTCGCGCCGGATGCGCGCGAGGTGCGGACGCAAGAGCGCCGAATCCGCGGGCGCGACGACGAGGCCCCCCGCGCGGACGTGGTCGAGGATGGCCGCCTCCTCCTCCGCGACCCCCTCGACGGACCCCAGCCCTTCGAGGTGCTCCTCGCCGATGGAGGTGATCACCGCGGCGTCGGGCCGGGCGATCGCGCCCAGCGCGCCGATCTCCCCGCGCCGGTTCGTGCCAAGCTCGAGGATAACGAATTCCGAATCGGGCTTCGCCGCGAAGATCGTAAGCGGCACGCCGAGGTCGTTGTTGTAGCTCGCCGGCGCGCGGACGACGCGCCGACGCCCTGACAGGATGTGCGCCAGCATTTCCTTGGTCGTCGTCTTGCCGTTGGAACCCGAAACGCTCACGAACCGCGCGGGGTGGGTGGCCCGGAACTGCGCCGCGAGCGTGCCGAGGGCGGCCCGGGTGTCGCCCACCCGGATCTGGGGCCCCGCGCCGGAGTCGGCGGCCTCTACGAGGGCCGCGGTCGCGCCGCGCGCGAAGGCCTCGCGGATGAAATCGTGGCCGTCGAAGCTCGGCCCGCGGAGGGCGACGAACAGATCGCCCGGGCGGAGCGTCCGCGTGTCCGTCGAGATGCCCAGGACGGTCGCGCCGTCGATCCAGCCCTCGGCGGCGCCGCCGACGGCCCGAAGCACCCGGCTCAGCATCAGCATGGTTCCCTACTCCCTCGACCTCAGGCGTCCGCTATCCTTGAGGATCTCGCGCGCCACGGCGCGGTCGTCGAACGGATGGGTCTCGCGTCCCACGATCTGCACCGTCTCGTGGCCCTTGCCCGCGATGAGGACGATGTCGTCGCCGCGCGCCATGCCGAGGGCGATCTTGATCGCGGCGCGCCGGTCGGGCTCCACGAGGTAGCGCGAGTGATTCTCGATCCCCGCCTCGATCTCCCGGATGATCGCGAGGGGCTCCTCGGTGCGCGGGTTGTCCGACGTGACGATGAAGAAGTCGCTCAGGTCCTCGACCGCGCGCCCCATGAGCGGCCGCTTGCCCCGGTCGCGGTCGCCTCCGCAGCCGAAGACGACGATGACCCGCCCCGCGCTCCCGCCCCGCAGGCGGCGGAGGGATCCCAGGACGTTCCGGAGCGACTCCTCCGTGTGCGCGTAGTCGACGAGGACCTGGAAGGGCTGGCCCGCGTCCACCGCCTCGAGCCGCCCGGGGACGGCCCCGAGGGATTCGACGCCCGCCTTGATGTGCTCGAAGTCGTACCCCATGGCCCACGCGGCGGCCGCGGCGCCCAGGATGTTGTGCGCGTTGTGGCGGCCGAGCAGGCGCGAGTGGAGCAGCAATTCCTCGCCGCCGAACCGCGCCCGGACTTTCAACCCGTGGAAGGTCATCTCCTCCACCGCGCCGTTCACCTCCGACCGCGTCTCGAGGCCGAACCGGACCACGCGCGCCGGCGTCCTTTTCGCGAAGTATTCCGCCGCGGGATCGTCGGCGTTGACGGCGGCCACCCCCTTCGCGGGAAGCTGCTCGAAGAGTCGGACCTTCGCGTCGCGGTAGGCCTCCGCCGTGCCGTGGTAGTCGAGGTGGTCGCGCTGGAGGTTCGTGAGGATCCCCGCCGCGAAGTGGAGCGCG
>DATHFI010000278.1:0-8753 GCA_035490275.1 Planctomycetota bacterium | reverse complement strand
GGTTTCCCGGGCGTCCTCGATCGCCTTGCGCGCCGCCCGGCCCGCCGCGTGGATGCTCGAGGGATTGGCGTACGGCGCCGACCGCAGGGCCTCGCGCGCCTCCGGCCGCAGGCGCGTCGTCGAGGCGTTGTCCAGGTAGATCATCACGGACGGATCCGGTCGAAGTAGCGCTTCACGTAGTCGCGCAGGAGCGGCGGGATCTGCTCGCGATTCATCGCGTCCTCGGCGGCGCGGCGGTACTCGCCGTAGACGTTCTCGTAGGGCCGGCCCTCGCCGCCCGCGCCCTTCTCGCCCGTGTACACCTTCTTTTCCTTCTCCACGAGATTGTCCCCGGTCGGCCGCCCCTTCACGGAGTGGTCCTCGAGTTCCACGTCGGGCCGCTCCGGGGGATCCCCGAAGAGTTTCCCCGGGGGGGCGCCCGCCGGCGGCGCGACCTGCTCGGCGGCGCTCTCCTCCTCCGCGCCTCCTCCTCCGCCGCCTCCCGAGCCGTCCCCGTTCACCTCGATGTACCGGACCCGGACGGCCGTGTCGTCGCCTCCCGGCCCCTTGACCCAGAGGCGTACGGTGTATCGGCCCGGCATCCGATAGACGTGCGAGGGATTGCGCGTCTTGGCCGTCCGCTCGGCGCCCGGCGTCCGGTCGCCGAAGTCCCACTCCCACTCCGTGGCGACACCGGTGGTCTTGTCCTCGAAGGAAACCTCCAGCGGGGCCTCGCCCCGCGTGGGAAAGCCGCGGAAATCGGCCAGCGGGGCGTCGGGTCCCACGACCGTGATGAAGCCGCGACGCTCGACGCGATCCGAACCCGACTCGCCCGTGGCCACGAGCGCAACGGTGTAGAGTCCGGGGGCCTCGTACCGGTGGAGAGGGTCCTTCTCCGAGGAGGCGCCCTTGTCCCCGAAGTTCCACGCGAACTTTCCGGCGTTCTTCGAGAAGTTCCGGAACCGCACCTCGAGGGGAGCGCGCCCCTTGCGCGGAGCGGCGGTGAAATCGGCGAAAACGGCGGCGGGGTCGAGCACCTCGATGGGGGCCTCGAGCGCGCGTGTGTCCGAACCGCCGGGGCCTTCGACGGTGAGCTTCACCGTGTACCGGCCCGGGGTCGCGTAGGTGTGCTCCGTGCGAAGGAGGCCGCGGATTTCCGTGCCATCCCCGAAATCCCACGCTCGCTCCCGGATCCGGCCCTGGGAGAGATCCTCCGCCACGACGCGGAGCGGCGCGGGCCCGCGGGCCGGGGTCACGGAGAAGTTGGCGACCGGCGGCGGGACGTGGGGTCGGGCCGGGAAGGCGGCGAGGAACGCGCCCACGGCCAGGGCGAGCGCGGTCCCCCACCGGTATCCGACGGGCAGCGCCGGGAAGACCCGGCGCGGATCGGCCCGCCGGAGCGCCTCCGCCGTCTGGGCCAGGAGGAGCGGGGCAAAACCGGACGCGCCATCTCCGGCCATCTCGAGGGCCGTGAGGACGCGCTCGTCGGAACCGAGGGTCTTGTCCGCGCGCCACGCGAGGCCCGCCTGGGGGACGCGTCGCGCAGTCGCCGCCAGGATCGCGGCGATTGCGGCGACGCCGAGGGCGATCCCGAGAGTCGCCACGACGCTCCCCGGACGGCTCGCGTGGAGCTCGGCGACCCGGAATTCGTAGGCGAGGCGGTCCAGGAGGAGCAATCCCCCGGCCGCGGAGGTGAGGACGAACGCGTACTCGAGGAAGAGGTCGACGCCCACCACCCACCGGTAGCGGCGGCCCAGTGTCTGCAGGATCCGGAGGACTTCCTGTTGCATTACCGCGATTGTAAGGCCGGAGCGGAACCGAGTCCAAACCGCATTCGCGAAACGCCTATCCGCTCGTCAGGGCGCAACGCAAGTCGCGGAGCGTAAATGAGCCCGGAGGCGGGAGCCCGCTGCGGATCGCATCCAAGCCGAAGCGAATACGGGGTGCGAGATCCGGAGGGACGGTCCCAACCGCCGGCGCGGGGTCGACGACCCCTTCGGAGAGGATGTTGACCTGCGCCGTGGAGACGAGCGGGATCTTCATGAGGAGTTCGCCGCACCATCCCAGCACGCGATGCAGGGCGATCGGCAGCCGGATGTAGCCCGGATTTCGGCCCATCGCGGCGGCGACCCGGCGGACGGCATCCCCCAAGGCCAGCCGCTCCGGCCCGATGATCGCGACCGTCTGCCGGGAGAGGCGTCCCTCCACCAGCGCGGCCTTGAGGATCCGGACCAGGTCCTCGACCGCCAGGGGCGCCACCGGTTTTTCGCGGAAGCCCACCAGGCCGAAGACGGGAAAGGTGTGAAGCGCATGGCTCAGGTGATCGAGCATGTGGTCGCCGATCCCGTAGATGACGCCCGACTTGAGGATCGTGTAATCGAGCCCGGAATTCCGGACGATCTCTTC
The DNA here is from genome assembly GCA_035490275.1 of Planctomycetota bacterium. Classification (GTDB taxonomy): domain Bacteria; phylum Planctomycetota; class MHYJ01; order MHYJ01; family JACPRB01; genus DASRJF01. Next base: position 6,368 of record DATHFI010000278.1, on the reverse strand, counting down.
GGCCTTCCATTTCGACTCGTGATACCGCATACCGCAGCCGGGCCGGGCCCGGAGGAAGCTGAGGAGGATGACCTTTTTCGTGCCGGCGCGCCGGGCGGCCCGCACGACGGCCCGGGTCCCCTCGACGTGGACGCGCCAGTAGCTCTGGCGCCCGGTCTCGCGGTTGATCCCGGCGCAGTGGGCGACCGCCCCGCATCCCTCGAAGGCGCGGACGAGCGCTTCCTCGTCTCCAACATCGGCGGCCGCGAATCGGGATCCCGCCAGCCTCCGGACGGACTCGTCACGGCGATCCATCCCCCGGGCCACGAACACGACTTCGTGCCCGTCCCGCACGAGGCTCCGGCCCAGGTGGCCCCCCACGAAACCGGTCCCTCCGGTGATCGCGATTCTCATGGACTGGTCCCCTTCCGCAGGCGGCGGACGATCTGGGTCGGGCAGACGGCGCTCAGGAAATCCCCCAGCGCGTGGGCAAGGCGCTCCGGCACCAGCCGGTAGATGATCCGGTTGCCCTCGCGCCGTTCCAGGATCAGGTCGGCCCCCTTCAGGATGGCGAGATGCCGGGAGATGGAGGGGGCGGAGACCGGGAACCGGGAGGCGATCTCCCCCGCGGAGCGCTCCCCCCGCTTCAGGATCTGGAGGATCTCCCGCCGCGTGGGATCCGCGAGCGCGCCGAACACCCTCGCCGCCTGTCTCATACTTAACTATTTAACACATTAGCTAAATACTTGCAAGCGAAATGAGCGCCCTCGGGAAGTCCGTCCGCTCCTCCCCGGGATGCCGGAGGCGGGATTCGTCTTGCTCGAAGCGGCGGTTGGGTGTTGATTTCCCGCCGGATTGCGCCGAGTATTGGGTTGGAGAGAGCGTCGTGGGGAACCGTCCGTCGGTCCGCCGGTCCGCCGTCGTCATCGGACTCTGCACCCTTCTCTCGCGCGTCCTGGGCATGGTCCGGGACGTCCTCTGCTCCCACTACTTCGGCGCCGGGATGCTGTGGGACGCCTTCACGATCGCCTACCGGGTCCCCAACCTCTTCCGGCGGCTCTTCGGCGAGGGGGCGCTGACGGCGGCCTTCGTCCCGTCGTTCGTCCACCTCCTCGAGAAGGACCGGCGCGACGAGGCTTTCGCCCTCCTCAACCGCCTGCTCACGATGCTCGTGATCGTCCTCGGCGTCGTGACCGCCGTGGGGATCGCGGCCACGTTCGTCCTTCCGCTCTTCTGGCCCGACGAGAAGATGCGCCTCGTCATGAGCCTCCTGCGGATCCTCCTCCCCTACGTCCTGCTCGTCTGCGCGGGGGCGATCCTCGGCGCCGCGCTCAACGGCCTCTTCCGGTTCTTCGCGCCCGCCTTCGCGCCGGTCGTCCTCAACGTGACCTGGATCCTGGCGCTCCCCTTCCTGGCGATGAACCTGCCGCAGGAGACGGCGATCCGCGCCGTGGCGTGGTCCGTCATCGCGGGCGGCGTGCTCCAGCTCCTCACGATGGCCTATCCGCTGGCGCGCGAGGGGGTCCGCTTCCGGCCCGACTGGGCGCCGCGCGACCCGGGCCTGCGCGACATCGGCCGCCAGTTCCTTCCCACCGTTTTCGGGCTGGCGCTCGTGCAGATCAACGAGCTCGTCGACAGCCTGATCGCCGAGATCTTCGTGCCCGGCGACGGCGCCGTCTCGGCCCTTTATTACGCGAACCTCCTGACCCAGTTTCCGCTCTCGCTCGTGGGTACCTCGCTGGCGACCGCCGTCCTGCCGGGGCTCGCCGCCGCCGCGGCCCGCGGCGACCGCGCGGAATTCGGCGGGCTCTTCCGCCGGGCGCTCTCGGGGGCGCTCTACCTCGGCCTCCCGGCGTCGGCCGGGCTTCTTCTCTTCGGCACGGACATCGTCGCCGTCATCTTCGAGCACGGGCGGTTCACCGCGGACGCCACGGCGCGGGCGGGCCTCGCCGCGTCGCTCTTCGGCGCGGGGCTCTGGTGCTACTGCGCCAACCAGGTCCAGGTCCGGGCCTTCCACGCCCACAAGGACACGCGGACGCCGGTCCGGGTCAGCGCCGCGATGGTCGCCCTGAACCTCGTCCTCAACCTCGCGCTCGTCGGCCCGATGCGCGAGGCGGGGCTCGCGCTCGCGACGTCGATCACGGGCCTGGCGACCTTCCTCGTCCTGAACGCGATCCTCCGGAAGCGGCATCCGGATCTCGAGCTCCGCTCGCTGCGGCCGGACTTCATCAAGAGCCTGGTCGCGACGGCCGTCATGGGCGGCGCGGCCTGGGGGGCGGCGGCCTTGCTGCGCGCTCCGGGGGCCACTACACTCTGGGCGCGGGTTCTTCCCCTCGGAGCGGCCGTCGCCGTCGCGATGGCCGTCTACTTCGGCCTTACCCGCCTGATGGGAATGCGGGACGCCATCTCCCTCTTGAGGAGGCGACGGTAATGCGCATCGCCGAATTCCAGGAGCTCATCCACCGCACCTACCACGAGCGCGACGCGAAGCGCGGGCTCGAGACCGACATGCTCTGGTTCATGGAGGAGGTGGGGGAGCTGGCCGAGGCGATCCGCAAGCGCGACCGGAAGGGGGCCGCGGAGGAATTCGCCGACGTCCTGGCGTGGCTCGTGACCGTCGCGTCGATCTCGGGGATCGACCTCGAGAAGGCGGCGCTCGCGAAGTACGGCAAGGGCTGTCCCCGGTGCGGGTCGATCCCGTGCTCGTGCCCCGAGCATCCCGCGCCGAAAGAGTGGCCGGGAGTGTAGGGGTCAGCTACCCGTTTCCCGATCCCTGATCCCCGTTCCCTGAAGTTGCGAGCTCCCCGCCCCGATTTGATTCTCGAAGCTTCGAAAGCGGGATACGGGGGACGGGAAGCGGGAAGCTAGACTACCCCCCATGACCGGCGCCCTCTTCCTGCTCCTGATCATCGGCCTCCCCGCCGCCGCCGCCATCGGCGTCGCCCTTCGGATCCGATCCAAGCGCGAAGCGCGCGACCGATTCGTGGACTCGCTCGGACCCCGGCTGGCCGGGATTGGCGCGGAGGGATTCGAAGGCGGCCATTTCCGGTGGGGCGGCCGGATGTTCCATTTCGCGGCCGACATCAATCCGCTCTTCTCGAAAGATTTCGATCTCCGACTGTCGACGTTCTGCGACTCCGTCCTCGAATTCGAGATCCGGCGAGCGCGGAATGTTCCGGTGGCCCTGCCGGAGCCGCTCCGTTCGGACGCGCTCTTCCGGGGATGCGCGCTCGACGCGCCCTCCCCGACCGAACCGGCCCGCTACCTGTCGTCGGTGCGGGGGACGCTCGCGCGTTCGTTTCCGGAGCGATGGGGGGCCTTTTCGAAGATGCATTGCGAGCTCGTCCTTTCCGCGAACCGGTTCGCGCCCGGAGCGTGGGATGACGCCTGCCTTCGCGGGGACCTCGAGACGCTCGCGGCGCTCGCGGCGGTCCCGGCGTGGCGCGAGCCGAAGGGCGGGACGTGGACGTACCGGACCGGGTTCGAGCCGCGGCAGGCCGGATGGCACTGGAAGCCCGAGCAGAAGGCGCGGCTGCCGGAGGGAACGCGGCGCTGGTGCGTGAGCTGCTGGAGCGATAACGCGTATCTTAACCGGCCCCTGGTTCGCTTTTTCCGGACGCTCGCCGGGCCGGCGACTCCACTGTGGCTCACCCCGGCGCAGGATCTTGAATTCCTCGAGGAGGGATTCGGTCGCCGGGTGGATGCCCAAGGTCATCTCGTCGAACTGGATCCCGCGGACATGGCCGTGGCCGCGGACCAGTATCTCGACGGCGAGTTCTTCGCGGGACTATTGGCCGCCGCGCCCGATCGACTCGACGGTATTCGGAAACGATTCGCCGCGGAGACGCGGTTCCGGTTTCACGACGCCGCGATCGACCTCCTCCCGGGGCTCCACTTTTACGCGCGGCGCCTGTACGACGACGAATTCTCGTGGTTCAGCGGCGAGTACGAGATCGTGAGCGCGGCTCTGGAGGAGGGCGAGGTCCGGGGCGCGCTCGACTCGGTCGCGAAGGAATTCGGCGCCGTCGTGAAGGAGATCGACCGGCCCTTCTCCTTCAAGCTGCTCAAGGATGACCGGCTCGATCTCTCGTTCTAGGCTCCGTCTGAAAACCCTTTCCTTCACCACCAAGCCACAAAGACACCAGGGGGACACCGATCAGTCGAGCGCCCGCCGGAAGGGACGGCCGTGAGAGCCGCGAGAGAAGGCGCCTTCTCTCGCGGCTCTTCCCACCGTCCCTGGCCCCTCCGGGGCCGGTTCGTGGCCCGGGGGCCACGAACGCCGGCGGGCGCGTTCGAGATTCCTTTTTCTTTGTGGCTTTGTGTCTTCGTGGTCGGGAGACGGTTTCAACAGAGCGAGACAGAGCCTAATTACTTCTTCCCGGTGAGGTAGCCCACGATCGTCCGGTGGTGGCGCGCGTAGACGAGCGACAGCGCGACCATCACGGCGCCGAGCGTGAGAAGCGTCGCGATCTTCACCGGCATCGAGAAGGTGGCGAGGTCGAAGACCGCCACCTTGCCGACGCAGACGGCGAGGACGATCAGGCTGGACCAGCGGCAGACCCGGTCCTTCACGAGGAAGCCGTACCCCGCGAGTACGAACCCCAGGATCGCCCACGACCACGTGAGCCACGTCCCGCTCATCTCCCGGGCGAGCAGGACGAAACCGGTCGCCGCCATCATCCCGGCCACGACATCGCGGGCCACCGACGGCCACTTCGCGAGAACGGATTTCGCGCTCGTGACATGGATGGCCGCGAAGATCGCGAGGATCAATGCGCCGGAGGACACGGGCCCTTCCCAGCCGGTCCCCGGAACCCTCAGCGGGGAGGCCACGCAATACATGAACACCGTCGCGGCCGCCCCCAGGCCGGCGATCACGAATTCGAGGGCACGGCGCGCGAGCCGGCCCCAGAGCGCCCAGGCCCCCGTCGCCACGGCCCACGCCACCGGAGTCGCGGGCACACCGAGTTCGAAACCCAGGAGCGCCATGAGTCCGGCGAAGAGCAGGAGCCCGAACCCGATGCGGACCTGCTCCGCGATTTCCACCTTCGGGACGGACCTTTCCCGGGCGTACAGCCATCCCGCGAGAATCGGAATCGTCGAAGCCAGGCGACGGGAGACGCCCATCACCTCGCCCTCCGCGGGCAAGTTCACCATCGTGACAAAGCAGGCCGCGGCCATCAGGAAAACGGTGCCCTCCCCCGCGAGCGGGTCCGACTTCAGCTTGCGGCCGAGCTCAAGCCACGCGACGCCGACCACCGCGAGGAGGGCCCCCGACATCAGGTCGGGGGGATAGTGCCAGATCGCCAGCCCCAAGGCCGCCGCCCCGACGTGGGAGAGGGCCCTGATGAGGCTGCCCTCGAAATCGCCGAGGGTGGTCTTCCTGTGGAGGCGGGCCAAGTACGCAGACTGCGCGTAGACGAGCGCCGGGGCGAGCAGCGCGGGCACCATGGCCAGATCGGCGTCCCGATCAAGGATCCAGAATCGCGCGATCGTGACGATGGCCGCGATGGCGCCCATGATCCGGGGGATCGGGTCCTCTTTCCAGGCGCCCCACGCGAAGAGGGCCGCGGCCACGACGAGCCAGCCGATCGCGGGCCCGGCGCCCGTGAACCGGTCGTGAAGCCCGTGCGCCGTGAGGAGCGCGGCGAAGGCGAGGTCGGCGAGATGGGCCGGGCGCCAGGTCGCCGAGCGTCCGAGCACGGCTTTCGCGGCGTAGAGCGTGCCGAGGACCAACCGCAGGTCGCCCGTCCGGGGCAGGTCGAACCAGTGGCGCATGAGCGCGCTCATCACCAGGAGACCGATGAAATTGATGGCCACCAGCGTCCCGTGGATGGCGCGCTCGCCCTGGGTTACCGGACGGTGGAAAAAGTCCGGCGTGAACCACATCAGCCAGAGGGCGACCATGAGGGTGCAGGCGGGGAGGAGGTCGCCCCTCGGCGTCTGGTGGAGCCAGAAGATCTCGGCCGCGTAGACCACGGCCGCGCCCACCGCGCAGAGGCGGATCCACCGGGCGCGCCACGCCAGGACCACGAGGCCCGCCCCCGAGACGCCCATCGCCAGCCACGCCGGCGGCCCGGGCTCCGGCGAGAGGAAGAGCGTCACGAAAACGAGCAGGTAGGCCAGCCCCGCGATGGTCTCGCTCCGGTAGCGGAGCGCATGCGCCAGCGCGGCGCCGGCGACGATGACCAGGAGGAGAAACCCGAGGAGCGGCGAATTGATGATGCGCGACGCCGCTACGAAATGGGCCGCGAACGCGGTCGAGTAGACGACGGCCCACCCGCCGCCGACCAGGCAGCCACCGAGAAGCTGCGTGCGGTCGCGGCGACGGAGGACGACGCCTCCTGCGACCATGACGGAGCCGGCGGCGCCGGCGAGCGCGCGACGGC
>DATHFI010000277.1:0-3186 GCA_035490275.1 Planctomycetota bacterium | reverse complement strand
GCCTTGTCGCCGACCGGCCGGGACATGACCGCCGCTATGCCCTGGACACCTCCAAGGCGCGGACGGAGCTGGGCTGGCGGGCGGAGGTGGCCTTCGAGCGCGGGCTGGAGGAGACGGTGGCCTGGTACCGGTCCAACCCCGACTGGGTGGCGCACTCGAAGAGCGGAGAATACCGGGATTACTACGAAAAACACTACAAGACGAAGTCTTGAACCCCGGGACTCACGACGCTCGACTGGCTATGTTGAAAAGCCGGCTGAACCACCAGGGCACCAAGGCACGAAGAGGCCGAATTCCGAAGGGCTGCCGCAGAAGTTCGTGGCCCATGGGGCCACGAACGGGCCCCTTCGGGGCCCAGGACGGACGGGAGGACCGAGGATGAAGACGGCTTCTTCCTCGGTCCTCCCGATCGTCCTTTCTGCGGCTCCGACTTGGTGGCTTTGTGCCTTGGTGGTAAGGATTCAACAGAGCGACGCTCGACTCAAGACGCACGACTTCCTGTAAGTAGATTGGATCTTCGGTTATGGTGAGTGTTATTGATCCCGCATCATCGAGGTGAATGAGATGGCTGATCCCGTCAACGCGCCCGTGACGCCGGAACTCCGGGCCGCGGCGGCGACCGAGCTTCCCGCCAACTTGAAGAGCATCGAGCGGCTCATGGTCGCCGCGATGCGCAACAAGGCCTCCGACCTCCACCTGAAGTCGGGGCAGAAGCCGATCCTGCGCGTCAACACGCAGCTCTACGAAATGGGGGAGAAGGCGCTGACCCCGGAGGACGCGAAGCGCTATATCTACGAGGTCATGTCCGACGAGCAGCGGGCGCGGTTCGAGACCGAGTTCGACCTCGACTTCGCCTACAGCCTTCCCGGCGTGGGGCGGTTCCGCATCAACGTCTTCTGGGACCGGGGGACGGTGGCCACCTCGGCGCGGCGGGTCAACACGATCGTGCCGACGTTCCAGGACCTGCGCCTCCCCGAGTCGCTGCACAACATCGCCGGGTACAACCAGGGGCTCGTCATCGTCGCGGGCCCGACGGGCTCGGGCAAGTCGACCACGCTCGCGTGCGTCCTGGACTACATCAACACGACCGAGAAGGCGCACATCGTCACGATCGAGGACCCGATCGAGTACCTCTTCACCGACAAGAAGTCGTTCGTGAACCAACGGGAGATCGGCATCGACGTGCCCGACTTCCACCAGGCCCTCAAGCACGTGGTGCGCCAGGACCCCGACGTCATCCTGATCGGCGAGATGCGCGATTACGTGTCGTTCGACGCGGCCCTCATGGCGAGCGAGACCGGCCACCTCGTCTTCGCGACGATCCACGCGTCGAGCGCGCCCCAGTGCATCGGCCGCCTCCTCGACCTCTTTCCCACCGAGCGCCAGCCCCTGATCCGGCAGTCGCTCGCCTTCAACCTGAAGGCGATCATCTGCCAGCGCCTCATCCCCGCGACCATCGAGGGGGTCAAGATGGTGCCGGCGGTGGAGATCCTCTTCAACAACGCGACCTCGCAGAAGCTCATCGTGAACAGCGAGGACAAGAAGCTGAGCGACCTGATCCGCGGATCCAAGGAAGAGGGAATGCAGGACTTCAACATGTCGATCGTCGAGCTCATCAACCGCGGGCTGATCAGCAAGAAGGCCGGCATGCAGCATTCGCCGAACCCGGAACAGCTGAAGATGAACCTGCAGGGGATTTACCTGGGAGACGATCGGAAGATCCTGGGGTAGGCGAAGAATCAAGAATCAGGAATTAAGAATCAGGAATCAGAGGGAAGAGGGACGCATCCGGCAGCCCGGATTATAACGGTTGTTATAATCTCACGTCGAAAGCCAGTATGTTGCCGGACCTTCGTTCTTGATCTCGACCGTCATCGAGGCCCCGAACACGCCCGTCTTGACCGGGCGGCCCGTCGCCTCGGCGAGCCCCGCGCAGAAGGCGTCGAACAGCTCCTTGGATCTCGGCGGCTTCATGGCGTTCTCAAATCCCGGGCGCTTGCCCTTCGAAAGGTCGGCGCACAGGGTGAATTGAGAAACGCACAGGTACTCGCCGCCGACGTCTTCACACGAGAGATTGGTCTTTCCCGCCGCGTCGTCGAAGATCCTCAGGCCCGTGATCTTGCGCACCATGGCCTCGATGGATTCGGCGGTATCGGTGGATTCGATTCCGATGAGAAGGACGAGTCCTCGTCCGATCTCGGCGCGCATTGATCCTTCGATCAGGACCTTTCCGGATGAGACACGTTGAATCAAAAGGCGCATCTTGATGTGAACGACGGGTTCAAGGCTTCGGCTGGCTGGGTGCTGTGGGATGAGCGCTTCTGGAGCTGATTGCTGACGGCTGTCGGCTGAATGCTAGCCGTGCACACAACCCTTGTGTCGGCGGACGTTGGGCTCATCGCTCACCGTGAGCTTCCACACGCCGCGCTTGCGGCGCCGGGCGAGCACCTTGCGGCCGCCCTTCGTGGCCATCTTCGCGCGGAAGCCGTGCTTGTTCTTGCGGCGGCGGTTCCGCGACTTCCACATGTAACCCATGACGTCCTCGAGGAAGAGCGGGGAGGTTAGCGGAAGGAGCCCGAGAGGTCAAGAGGCGCGCGCTCTCAGAGATGGACCTCGGACATTGGACGAACATTGGACATTGGACTCAGGACTTCGGACCACCCGTCCGGGGATCTCAGGGCTTTGCCGTCACTTCGACCGCGGCTCGGTCTACTTCTTGAGTTCACGCAGCAGCTTCTCGGTCAGATCCCGGAGGTACCAGTCTTTGGGGGCGAGCTCGAGGGCTTTCTCAAGGTCCTGGATGGCCTTGTCGGGAGAACCCACTTTCCGCACGGCGCCCCGGCGATAATAGGCTTCCGCATTTTTGGGGTCCTCATCGATGGCCCGGCTGAAATCCTCCTCCGCAAGGGTCTCATCACCCATGAGGCGCCGGACGTAACCGCGCCAGACATAGGTGCTGGAATCTTCCGGGTCCAGTTCCAGCGCCTTCGAAAAGTCCCGGATGGCCCCGGCATGGTCCTTCTTGTCAATCAGGCACTGGCCCCGTCCGACGAGCGCCCCCTTGTCCCGGGGATCCTGGTCGATGGCCTTGGTGAAATCCTCCACGGCCAGGTCGGTCTTGCCTTTTCTTTCCCAGGCCCATGCCCGATAGTAAAGGGCCTTCCGGGTCCGAGGGTCGATCTCGAT
>DATHFI010000276.1:0-11030 GCA_035490275.1 Planctomycetota bacterium | reverse complement strand
ACGCCGAGGCCGCATCGCAGGACCTCTCTTCCCTTCGCGTGGTCCTCAGCGCCGGGGAATACCTGCCGCCCGAACTGGCCGCCCGCTGGAAGCAGACCTTCGGGGCCGAAATTCTCGACGGGATCGGGTCGGCGGAAATGTTCCACATCTACATTTCGAACCGCCTCGGGGACGTGAAGCCGGGAAGCCTGGGGAAGATCGTGCCGGGCTACGAGGCGCGGATCGTGGACACCGACGGGCGCGAGTGCGGCCCGGGCGAGGTGGGACGGCTCCACATCAAGGGCGACAGCGCGGGCCTGATGTACTTCGGGGCGCACGAGAAATCGAAGGAGACCTTCGCCGGCGACTGGTGCTACACCAGCGATCTCTTTCATGTCGACGAGCAGGGCTACTTCTGGTACGAGGGGCGGGTCGACGACCTCCTGAAGGTGGGCGGTATCTTCGTTTCGCCCATCGAGGTCGAGAATTGCCTCCTGAAACATCCGGCGGTGCTCGAGGCGGCCGTGGCGGGATACACCGACGACCAGGGCCTGACGAAGCCCGGCGCCTTCATCGTCCTCCGGGAGGGCCGCGAGCCGAACGGCGCGATCGCCGAGGAGATCCAGGCCTTTGTCAAGGAACGGCTCGCCGCCTACAAGTATCCGCGGAGAGTCGACTTCGTCGAATCGCTACCCAAGACGGACCGGGGAAAGATCGACCGGAAAAAACTGAGGGGTTGAAATGGGCTACATCCAGCACCTCGCCGAACTGACCTTTCCAGAAGCTGAAAAGGCGCTGAAAGGGTCGACCGCCCTGTGGCCCATCGGGGCCATCGAGGCGCACGGGCCTCATCTCCCCCTCGCGACCGACGCGATCATTTCGGAAGAGATCGCCCGAAGGGCCGCCGAGAGGCTTTCGACGGGAAAAGTGACGGTCGTGATCCTGCCCACCCTGGCGGTGACACCGGCCAAGTTCGCGTCCGCTTTCGCCGGCACGCTGAGCCTCTCGGAGGGGACGGCCGCGGCGGTTGTCTGCGACGTCGCAAAATCGCTCGATCGCCACGGCGTGGCGAAGCTCGTGCTGGTGAACTGCCATTTCGACCCCGCGAATCTCAAGGCGCTCCACGCGGCGGCCGAGGCGCTGGCGAGCGGGGTGAAGCTCAAGGTGATCTTTCCCGACGTGACCCAGAAGCCGTGGGCCTCGCGCCTTCCCATGGAGTTCAAGCGGGGCGGCGCCCACGCGGGAAGCTTCGAGACGTCGATGGTGATGGCCGCGCGCCCGAAGGCGGTGCGGGAGTCGGAACGGATCGGCCTGGTCAAGGTCGAGGTCGATCTCGGGGCAAGGATCCGCGAGGGGGCGAGGACCTTCGAGGACGTCGGCGCGTCGTTCGCCTACATGGGCGATCCGGCCGTCGCCACCGCGGACGAGGGCAACGTGTGCCTCGACCTCATGCGGGACATCGTCGTGGAGGCGACGACGGCCACATGAGTCTGCGCGATACTGTTGTTGTCATCACCGGCGCCAGCCGGGGCATCGGCAGGGCGATCGCGGAACGCGCCTCGGCGGACGGGGCTCGGCTGGTGTTGTGCGCCCGGTCGGCGGAGCCCCTGAAGGAAGCGGCGCGCGCCCTGTCGAAAAACGGGGAGGTCCTCGCGATCCCGGCCGACGCGTCCCGGGAAGACGAGGTCGAACGCCTGCGCGACGAAGCCCTGTCCCGGTTCGGCCGCGTCGACGCGGTGGTCAACAACGCGGGAAGCGCGGAGTCGGCGCCCTTCCTGAAAACCGAGCGCGCGTTCTGGGACCGGATGTTCGCGGAGAACGCGACGAGCGCGTTCCTGGTGTCGCGCGCGTTCGTCGGAGGAATGGCGGAGCGGGGCGACGGTCGGATCGTGATGGTGGCCTCGGTCTCGGCGAAGAAGGGAGCGCCCTACGTGGCGGCGTACACCGCCTCGAAGCACGCGATGCTCGGCCTGATGAAGAGCCTCGCCGCGGAATTCGGCCCCAAGGGAGTCAAGGTGAACGCGGTCTGCCCCGGATACGTCGACACCCCGATGACGGATCGGTCCGTGAAGAACGTGGCCGCGAAGACGGGGCGCTCGACCGCCGACGCGCGGAAGGCGATGGCGGAGATGAATCCTCAGAAGCGGTTCCTCAAGCCCGAAGAGGTCGCCGCGGCCGTCCTGCCGCTCCTGGATCCGGCCTGCGAGAATAACGGGGAGGCGATCGACCTGTGAAGAAGCCGAAATTCGTGAACCCGAAGTCCCTGCCATCTCCTGTCGGGTTCAATCACGGCGTCCTGCTCGAGGGGAAGAAGATCCTCTTCCTCGCCGGCCAGAACGGCGCGAACCAGCGGTCGGAGATCGTCAGCGACGACTTCACCGTCCAGTTCGAGGCGGCGCTGAAGAACCTGGTCGAGGTGCTGAAGGAAGCGGGGGGAAAGCCCGAACAGCTCGGGATGATGAACATCTACGTGACGAACCGCGACGAATACGGAAGCGCGCGCCCGCTGATCGGGGCGTTGTGGAAGAAATACCTGGGCCGCCACTACCCCGCGTGCGCCATGTTCGAGGTCAAGAGCCTGTGGGACCCGCGCGCCAAGGTCGAACTGGAAGGGATCGCCGTCTTATGATCGCACCGAAGTCATTCCTGTACGAAGTGTCGGACGAGGGGATCGCCACGATCACCCTGAATCGACCCGAGCGGCTCAACGCCCTCACGTTCGAGACGTACGCGGAACTGCGCGACACGTTCGCCGCCCTCAAGGACGAGAAGTCCGTCCGGGTCGTGATCATCGCCGGAAAGGGGAAGGGGTTCTGCTCCGGGGGGGACGTCCGCGACATCATCGGAGAGCTTTTCAACCGCGACCGGCAGGGCTTGCTCGAGTTCACCCGCATGACCGGGACGCTCCTGCTCAACATGCGGCGGCTGCCCAAACCGGTCATCGCCCGGATCAACGGGGCGGTCGCCGGGGCGGGAGCGATGATCGCCCTCGCCGCGGACTTCCGCATCGCCGAGACCGGCTCCAAATTCGCCTTCCTCTTCACGAAGGTGGGCCTTTCCGGCGCCGACATGGGCGCATGCCTGCTCCTGCCGCGGATCGTCGGCTTCGCGAAGGCGGGCGAGCTTCTCATGACCGGAGACTCGATCGGCGCGGAAGAGGCGCTCCGGATCGGGCTCGTCACCAAGATCTGCCCTCCCGATTTTCTCCAGGAGGAGACCCTCGCCCTCGCCCGACGCCTCGCCAAGGGGCCCGCGCACGGAGTCGCCGTCACCAAGGAGTGCCTCAACCGCGAGATGAGCCTCGCGCTGGAGGAGGCGGTGGAGGCCGAGGCGCAGGCGCAAGCCGAGTGCATGACGCACCCTGATTTCCGCGAGGCGTTCGCGGCCTTCCTCGAGAAGCGGCCTCCCCGCTTCCGGAGCGAGTGATGCGCGGCCGCGACTTCATCGACGAGCGGATCCGCGGGACCCCGTTCCTGGATCCCGAGCACTTCCAGCTCCAAGCGCAGGCCGACCGCTTCGCCGAATCGTGCGGGGCCATCGCGGAAGACGAAGAGTCGGCGCGGAAGCTCGTCCGCCGGCTGGGCGGGGAGGGCCTACTGAACCACGCGGGCGGCGCCGAGCTCCGGTCGCTCTGCATCCTCAGGGAGACCCTGGCCTTTCATCACGGTTTGCTCGACCTGGCCCTGGCGATGCAGGGCCTCGGATCGTACGCGCTCGAGATCGCGGGGTCGCCCGTACTCAAGTCGCAGGTCCTCCCCAGGGTCCGGAGCGGCGAGTGGGTGGCCGCGTTCGCCGCGACCGAACCCGAGGCGGGCTCCGATCTCGCGGCCTTGACCACCTCGGCGCGCGCGAAAGACGGCGGTTATGTGATCGACGGACTGAAGACGCTCATCTCGAATGGTCCCATCGCCGACGTGATGACCGTGCTCGCGAAGACCGACCCCGCCGCCGGTTCCAAGGGGATCACGATGTTCGTGGTCTTGAAGACCGACCCGGGGGTGCGCCCCGGGAAACGGCAGGAGGCCGTGGCCTATCATCCGCTGGGCGAGCTGATATTCGAGAGATGCACTGTCCCCGCGGACCGGGTTGTCGGAAGTCCCGGCGAGGGCTACAAGATCGCGCTCGCGGTGCTCGAGACGTTCCGAACCTCCGTGGCGGCGGCCGCGGCGGGCATGGCGGGGCGCGCGATCGCGGACACGATCGACCGCGTCCTCAACCGCCGGCAATTCGGAGCGCGCCTCGCGGATCTCGCCGTCGTCCAGTCGAGGCTGGCGGACATGATCACCGAGTACGAGGCGGCGCGCCTTCTCATCTACCGGTCGGCCGCCAAGCGCGACGGCGGGACGGCGCGGATCCCCGTCGAGTCCGCCGAGGCGAAGCTCTTCGCGACGGAGGCGGCGCAACGGATCATCGACTCCGCCGTCCAGCTCCACGGCGGATCGGGCGTCCTGAAGGGGAGCGCCGTCGAGCGCCTCTATCGCGAGGTCCGCACCCTGCGGATCTACGAGGGGGCGAGCGACATCCTGAAGCTTGTCATCGCAGCGAACGTCCTCAAGTGATATGAAGCTGTTCGAGCCCATCGACGTCGGCCCCATGCGCCTGGAGAACCGCGTCGTCCTCCCCGCCATGGTCACCCGTCTTTCCGGCGAGGACGGGTTCGTCAACCAGGACATCATGGACCGCTACGTCCGGCTCGCGAAGGGCGAACCCGGGCTGCTCGTTATCGAGGCGATGGCGATCCACGGGGCGAAGAGCGGACAGCTGCTCCGGTTCGGCGAGGATCGGTTCATCGAGGGACACAGGGAGCTGCTCCGGCGGATGCGGGCCGTGAGCCCGTCGAAAGTGGTCCCGCAGATCATCCATTTCCTCAAGCTGGCGCGGAGCGGGTGGCGCCAGAAGGTGATGGACCTCTCGGTGGAGGAGATCAAGCTCATCGTACGGCAATACGGCGACGCGGCCGAGCGCGCGCGCCGGACGGGCTACGACGGCGTGGAGCTCCATATGGCGCACGCCTACACGGTCTCGAGCTTCCTCTCGCTCCGAAACCTCCGCGAGGACGACTACGGCGGCTCGCTCGAAAACCGGATGCGCCTCATGAGCGAGATCCTGATCGACGTGCGGCGGCGCGTCGGCGGCGATTTCCCGATGGGCGTCCGGTTCGACGGCGAGGAGTGCATCACCGACGGGTACGGCCTCAACGATTCCGCCCAGATGGCGTTGAGGATGTCGAAGTTGGGAGCCGATTGGATCTCCGTCTCGGCCGGGGGAAAATTCGAGGACGCGCTCCACAAACCCGGCCAGGCCATCTATCCCTACACCGGGTACAGCGGCGATCGCTGCATGCCGCCGCGGGTCTACCAGGACGGTTACAACGTCTATCTCGGCGCGGGAATCAAGGCGCACCTGAATCAGCAGGGCCTGGCGACGCCCGTCGTGGCCACCGGGAAAATCCGGACCGCGGAGCTCGCCGAACGAATTCTCGCATCGGGCCAGGCGGATCTCATCGGCCTGGCGCGCACGCTTCTCGCGGATCCCGACTGGCCAAAGAAAGTCCGTGACGGACGCGAAGACAAGGTCGTCCGGTGCATCTCGATCAACGTCTGCAAGTCGCTCGACGAGAACTTTCGGAAAGTCCGGTGCTACCTCTGGCCCCGCGGGAGCCTGCACGCCCCGGAATCGGCCGACACCACGCCCCCTTCGTGGCCCGAGTCGGGCGCGGGGCTGCGCGTCTTCGAGGAGCCGAAAGGCCACGTGCGTCTCTCATGGTCGGCGGCCCTGGATGGCGAGGGGGTGTATGGTTACTGGGTCGAGAGATCGGCGGAAGGCGGCCCCTGGGAGATCGTCAGCGCGGTCCGGGCCGACATGCACACGACTTTCCAGGACAGCACGGCCGTCGCGGGGACCGGGTATCGATACCGCGTCCGCGCCTACGACCTCGCGGGGAACAAGAGCGCTCCGTCGAATATCGTCGAGATCTCGCTGCGGATACCGGCGCTCCAGGAGAACCCATGAACGGACCCTTCGCCGTCATAGATGCCCATATCCACATACAACCCTGGAAGATGATCAAGGCGGAGCATCTCGCGCTGATGCAGGGAAAGCGGGACGACGTGTCGGCGCTCGCGGAGCTCATGTACGCCCCCGACAAGCTCCTCGCACATCTCGACAAGGAGCGGATCGAGAAGGTTGTGTCGATCAACTACGTCAGCCCCGAGATCATGGGGTTCACCGAGGAGGTGAACCAGTACGCGGCCCGCTACGCGAAGAACTGCGGCGGCCGGCTGATCCCGTTCGGCTCGGTCCACCCGACGCGGACGGAGGACGCGAAGCGCGACATGGACGTGCTCATCGCGCTCGGGCTGCGCGGCGTCAAGATCCACCCGGCACACCAGCCGTGCTATCCGAACGACTACCGCAACGGGAATGAAAAGCTCGAGATCATCTACAAGAGGTGCGAGGAGGCGGGGCTCGTCCTGATGATCCACACGGGGACGTCGATCTTCCCCGGCGCGCGCAACGTGTACGCCGATCCCATCTATTGCGACGACATCGGGGTCGACTTCCCGAAACTCAACGTGATCCTGGCCCACGGCGGCCGGCCGCTCTGGATGGAGAAGGCCATGTTCGTGGTGCGGCGCCACCCGAATTTCTGGATGGACCTGTCGAGCGTACCGCCGCAGCTGCTCCCCGAGTACTTCCCGAAGCTGGAAACGATCGTCGACAAGGTCCTCTGGGGGAGTGACTGGCCCGCCCCGGGGGTGCCGGGGATGCGCGCGAACGTCGACCGCTTCCTGACGCTTGCTTATCCGGACGAGTTCAAGCGGAAAGTTGTCTACGACAATGCCAAGCGGCTCTATCGGCTGTGAAGTTCATCGGCGGGCCTCCGCCGGAAATCAGGACGGCTTGTAGCGACGGGACTGAAGACCCTCGAATACGCCGAGAAGCAGGGCCGCTCCGGAGACCCCGACAAGGATTTGGAAGGCAGGCTGGGAGAAGTCGCCCATTAGCCACATCAGCATTCCGGCGATACCCGCAATCCACCAGGACAACGCTCTCATGTAGCGTGGCGCCCCCAATCGGATGAGCAGCCAGTTCAAGGCCATGAAAAGGACGTAAGCCCCAGCGCCGGAAAGCACCATGAGCAGGTCGTTGGCGCTAAACCAGTACAGCATGATTACTTCCGAGTAGCGCTCTTGGCCCGCCTGGGTGGAGTTGTTTTCTTCGTCGATCTGGTTCCAAGAAGGCTGTGCGCCCCGGCGATGATGTCTTCGACCTGCGGCAGCACCGCGCGCTCGCCGACCGGGCCGTAGCTGACGCGGCAATCGAGGGCGGCCACGCGCTCTACCTCCACGCGCTTCCGCAAGTCGCGGTCGCGATAGATGACGTCCGCGATCGCCGCGCCCGCGCCGCACGTGCGCCGGTCCTCATCCACCACGAGCACCTTGCCGCAATCATCCGCCGCCGCGCGGATCGCCTTCTCGTCGAGCGGACTGATCCAGCGGAGATCGACGACGCGCGCGCGGACTCCCTGTTTTTCCAGGTCGTGCATCGCGCGCATCGAGAGCGGCGTCGTGTTCCCGTACGTCACGATGGCGAGATCCCGACCCTTTCCGTACGTCACCGCCGTGCCCGGCCACGCGACGACGCTGTAGTCCGGATAGGGCTGCTCCATGTACCCGCCCTTCGGCAGGCGGAACGCCTCGTCGTTGCGGCGGTACAGTGCCTTGGGCTCCATGTAGAGGACCACGTCGCCGCAGTAAGCCGCCGCCCGCAGGAGCGCCACGGCGTCGCGCGCGTTGCCCGGCACGCACACCCGGATTCCCGGATGATTCAGAAGCGGGCCGTTCGCCGACTCGCTGTGCCACATCGCCCCCGCGCCGCCGAGGTAGCCGCCGTACGACATGCGGATCACCATGGGGCACGTGAACCGCGCGCCCGACCGCCAGCGGAGCGTCGCCGCCTGGTCCACGAGCTGCTGCCACGCGGGGTTGAGGTAGTCCCGGAACTGCACCTCCACCACGGGCAGGAATCCCTGGATCGCGTAGCCGACGGCGCGCCCCACGATGCTCGCCTCCGCGATGGGGGAGTTCGCGACCCGGTCCGATCCGAATTTCCGCTGGAGCCCCTCGGTGATTCCGAAAACCCCGCCCTTTCCCTTGAGCTCGGGATGGCGCTCCAGCGTTTTTCGCGAGAGATCGGCGATGTCCTCGCCCCACATCACGATCCGAGGCTCGATCTCCATCAGCTCGTGCAGGCAGAGCCGCATGGAGTCCGCCAGCGGAATCACCTTGCCCGCGGAGGCCGACGACCGGCCGGCGCTCGCATGAGTCCAGCGATCCTTCGCCGTCTTCGGTTCGTATCCGTTGACCTCGGCGAGGAATCGTTTCGGCTCGGTCTTCGGCGCCTTGAGCGCCTCCGCCGTCGCGGCCTCGACCTCGCGCTTGGTGGTCTCGAGGATTCCCTGGAGCTCGGCCCGGGACGCGAGGCCGTACGCCACGATCTGTCGCGCGAATTTAGGGATGGGATCCCGCTCCCAGTCGCGCGCGATGTCGGCCGGAATCCGGTACTTGCGCATGTCGTCGGTCGAGGAGTGGCTCATGAGGCGCAGCGTCTTCGAGCGGATCATGGCGGCGCCCCGGCCCGCCCGGCAATGGGCGGCCGCCGCCGCGAAGGCGTCGTACGATTCCCGCACCTCGGTTCCGTCGATGTCCCAGATCGCCAGCTCCGGCCATCCTCGAAAGAGAGCGAGGACATCTTCGCCGGGGACCTGCTCCTCGAGGGGGACGGAGATTCCGAAGCCGTCGTCCTGGATGTGGACGATCACGGGCGCCCGGTTGAGGATCGCGGCGCGCAGGGCCTCGTACACCTCTCCTTCGGCCGTCGTCGCGTCGCCGAGCGAGGTATAGACGACCGCATCCGCGGGGTACCTACCCTTCCCGATAAGCTTCGACGTCTTCGCGATCGCCTCGGCGAGACCCACCGAAGGGATGCACTGGAAACCGACCGGGCTTCCCTCGATGACGACCGCCTTCCCGTCGTGGCCGAAGTGGGCGGGCATCTGGCGGCCCGAGGAGGCCGGATCGGTGTCGGCCGCCACGGCCTGCAGCAGCATCTCCAACGGAGTCACGCCGCGCTGGAGACAGATGGCCCGGTCGCGGTAGTAACCCCAGATCGGATCGGTGGGGCGGAGCGCCTTGCCCGCGGCCGCCTGGACCGCTTCCTTGCCCGCGCCGAAGATGCTGAACCAGGCCTGCATCTGTTTCTGGAGCATGAATTCCCGGTCGTCGAGAAGCCGCGACAGGATCATGGTGCGGAACATGTCGAGGAGGTCCGCGACGAGCAGCGTCGGGTGGTAGGGCGCGGAGGGGCGGCGGGGATCGCCACCGGCGGCGGCGGGGCCGGTGTCGGGTTCGGCCAGGAACGCCGCCAGCGTGTCGAAGCTCATCGGGAGTCAACTCAACATAACGCGCTCGATGCCGACGGTCAACGAAGGGGCCCGGGGGAGCGTGGGGCCAGCCTCCAGTTCCCCGTACCGAGATCCCTGAAGCCTCGAGTTGCAAGTCCGAGGGAAGGAGAAATCTCCATGGCGAATGCGGATCCAATACCTGGTGATAGCGGGGCGAGGCTGGAGACGGGGAACGGGAAGCGGGAAGCTCGCCCTCCGGCGCTGCCTTGACGCTCCGGCGACTCGCCGATAAAATCGCACTCCTCTTCATCCCATGGGAAATTTCGTGAGGGTCGCGTCGCTCTCGGAGCTGACCCCCGGCACGACCCGGATGGTGGAGGCCCAGGGCAAGGAGATCGCCCTGTACAACGTGGACGGCAAAGTGTACGCGACGACGAACATCTGTCCGCACCAGGGCGGACCTCTCGCCGAAGGGATCCTCGAGGGGACCAGCATCATCTGCCCGTGGCACGCGTGGGCGTTCGACGTCAGCACGGGAACGTCGCCCGTCAATCCGAGGATGAAAATCGACGTCTACCCGGTTAAAGTCGAGAATGACGACATTTTCGTGAGCGTCTAGGAGCGCCCCATGACCCATATCATCGCGGAGCCCTGCATCGGCGTGAAGGACAAGGCCTGCGTTCCGGCCTGCCCGGTCGACTGCATCCACGAGGGTTCGCGGATGCTCTACATCATCCCCGCCGACTGCATCGACTGCGGGGCGTGCGTCGAGCCCTGCCCGGTCCAGGCGATTTTCCCGGAGGACGAGCTGCCCGAGAAGTGGAAATTCTACACGGAGATCAACACCCGCTGGGCGACGAACGGGCGCGACGAGGACAAAGCGTGGGAAGGTTTCACCCCGGTGGATCCCGCCAAGAAGACCTGGTAGGAATGGACTCGACACGGACCGGCCCCGCGCCGGAAACGAAAGCGCATACCCAGGCCACCTCCACCTTCGTAGACTTCCTCTGCTACCGGGTCGATCCCGCGTTCCGGCGTCTCGACCACGCGCGTCGCGCCGCG
This sequence comes from Planctomycetota bacterium, assembly GCA_035490275.1. Taxonomy (GTDB): domain Bacteria; phylum Planctomycetota; class MHYJ01; order MHYJ01; family JACPRB01; genus DASRJF01. The sequence goes on along the minus strand of DATHFI010000276.1, from coordinate 583 downwards.
GCCTCGGCGGAATTCGTCAAGCTCCTCGAGGCCCCGGGCGCCGGTCTCGAGATCCGGCCCTACCTGACGGCAGGATTCCGCACGGACTGCGACTTCTTCCTCTGGCTCATCGCGAAGGATCCCGGGGAATTCCCAAGGTTCGTCTCGGCGCTGTGGAAGACGGACCTCGGCCGCCACCTGGCCGCCGCCCACGCCTTCGTCGGCGTAACCAAGCCGAGCCCGTACCTGCCGGGCCACCTCCAGCACTTCGAGCGCGGGCCGGCCTCGGACACCTACTGCTTCATCTACCCCTTCACGAAGACCCACGCGTGGTACCAGCTGCCGGTGGAAAAGCGGCGGGAGATCATGTCGGTCCACAACGAGATCGGCCACCAGTACCCGGGCGTGAAGATCAACACGACCTACCAGTTCGGGCTCGGCGATTACGATTTCATGCTCGCCTTCGAGACCTCCGACTTCAAGGAGTTCTCCGATCTCGTCCAGCGCATGCGGGATTCCGAGGCGCGACCCTATACCGCCGCCGACACTCCGCTCATTCCCGGCGCCAAAAGGACGGCCCGGGAACTTGTCGAGGCCCTCTCAC
>DATHFI010000275.1:0-3821 GCA_035490275.1 Planctomycetota bacterium | reverse complement strand
GACGATGACGGTCTGGCGCGCGCTGGGCGGCGCGCTCGTGACCCAGCCGCGGCGGGACCTCCTGGAGCGGATTGCCGAGCCCGGGACGCGATTTCCCGCGATCGATCCGACCATCGCGCCCTATGTCGTGACCGAGCGGTGGATTCCCGCGAAGCGCGAAGCCGCGATGCTCTTCATTGTCGTCTACGCCTTCGCCTTCTTTGTCGCGGTCTACGTGACGTGGGCCAGGAAGGGAAGCCCCTGGCTGCTCACCGTCGCGGCGATCGCGGCGGCGATCGTCTTCGTCGCGGCGTACGGCGTCCTCCTTCCGAAGGGGAATGTCGCCATCAAGGCCTGGCAGGGGCTCGTGGAAGCGCCCGAGTCGCCGGTCGCGATCAGCGTCTGCGCGATCTGGGGCTCGGAACAGGCGGTGGACTTCGAGTTCGGCCGCATCCTGAAGCCGGTTCACCCGACGATCGCGGAAGCGACGATCCGCGATCTCGAATTGCGGCTGGAGGAGGGCGGCCGGTGGACGGTTCGGGGAGCGGTGCCCGGCGCTCCCACGCGGTTCGTCCTGGTGGAACGACTTCAGCAGCTGATTCCCTGGAAGCCCTATCTGGACGAACAGGGAAATGCGATGAAGTACCGCGCGACGGAATCGGCGTTCTTCCTGAAGGTGCCGCGGAAGGCGGAGATACGGCCCCAGGCGCCCGAGGAGGCGGCTCCCCTTCCGGCGCGGGCGCCCGGCCTGGTGGACGCCACGTTCGCGAGAGTCTTCCGTATCAAGGTGAAATCATGACGCTGAAATTCGACTTCGTGCCGACTCCGTTCGGACGGGGAATCGCGGCGGTGCGCGGCGGGCGGCTGGCGCTGCTCAAGTGGGACGCCGGATCGGAGGCGCTCGCCGGTCTCGGATTCGCCGAGCGCGATCCCAAAGCGCTCCGTCCCTTCCGGAAAAAGATCGCGCGCTACTTCGCGGGGGGTCGAGTGACCCTCGGGCCTCTCGATCTTCCGGGATCGACGCCGTTCGCCCGCCGGGTGTACGCGACCGTGGCGCGGATTCCGTACGGCAGGGTGCGCACGTACGGCGAGGTCGCGGAGGCGGCGGGGCGCCCGGGAGCCGCGCGGGCGGTGGGCCGGCTGATGGCGAGGAATCCGCTCTGCCTCGGCATCCCCTGCCACCGCGTAGTCGCGGCCGGGGGGAAGCTGGGCGGGTTCGGCGGGGGCGTCGACCGCAAGCGGCGGCTCCTCGAGCTCGAGGGGGCGGGTCCGAAATTCATGGGGAATTAACCATATTTTATTTGACACTATGGGTAGCTCCCGCTAACGTCACATCGTCGAAGAGAGGTACGGAACAAGGACATGACCCTTCCCAAGGATCTGCTCGACATCATGGCGTGCAGCCTGTGCACGTCGGGCCTCCGCCAGGTCGGCGAGACGCTCGCCTGCGAGAATCCCAAGTGCGGGCTCGTCTTCCCGATCAAGGAAGAGATCCCCGTCATGCTCATCGAGGAGGCATCCCGCCCCTGCCCGAAGTGCGGCAAGCCGCGCGACTGGAAGGGGGACGAACTGCGCTGCCCCGCCTGCGGGGAAACCTTCCGCCACGAAAGGAAGTAGGGGTTGGAAAAGCGCGTCGTCCTCCTCGTCGTCCTCTGCGTCGCGGTGTTCGTCGGCTGGTCGCTCCTCATCCAGGCGCTCTATCCGGCCAAGCCGGTCCCCGTACCGACTCCCCAAGCCAACGCCGGGGCGCCACCGGCCCCGGTGCCGACCCGCCCCGAGCCGCCGCCTCCGCCCCCGAAGGAGCCCGGCCCCTCGCGCCAGCCGCAGGAAACGGTCAAGGAATCCAGGCTCTTCAACAAGAAGGTCTCCCTCGTCCTCACGAACAAGGGCGCCGGGATCCGCAGCGGAAAAATCCTCGTCGCGGGCCTGGAAGATGTGGACCTTCTTCGGACATTCGACGCCGAGGTTCCCCACCTCGCCCTCACCGCGGACAACGCCGAAGCGGATCTCTCCCGCGCCGCCTGGTCGGTGACCGGGGAGTCGGAGCGAAGCGTCACCTACCTGTATCGCCTCGGCAACGGGGTCAACATCGAGAAGAAGTTCACGCTGGGGGAGGAGAGCCATGAGCTCCAGATGGTCGTCACCCTCCGCAACTCCCCGTCGGGGGCTCCGCAGAAAGTCAGACTGCGGCTCGTCGCGCTGACGGGCCTCGAGCACGACAGCCCCTACCGGTTCGACTACTACGGCAACGGGTTCGTCGCGACCGTCCTCGACGGGTCGCGCGCGATGCAGACGATCCCCTACGACCGTCCCCTCAAGGAGGGGAAGCCGGTCGAGGTGCGGATTCCCGACGAGGAGCGGAAGGCGGGGCGCCGGGTGGACTGGTTCGGCCTGCGCAACCGGTACGCCACCGCCATCCTGCGGACGCCGGAAAGTCCGGAGTGGATCGACTCCGTCGTATTCAAGCCCACGACCCAGGACACGCCGCCCGCGGGGAAGTTGAAGGCGCTGGGGGTCGAGGCGGCCTCCCAGGAGCTCGAGGTGAGGGAGGGATCGAACGTCGGGACCTTTTACCTCTACCTGGGCCCCGTCCGAAAAGAAGAGCTCGCCGTCGTCACCGGAGCCTCCGACCACATGCTGAGCTACGGGTGCTGGGGACTCTTCAATCCCATCGGCCGGCTCATCCTGTGGATCGTCGGCGTCGCCCACCAGGTCACGGGGAATTACGGCTGGGCCATCATCCTGACGACCCTGGCGGTGCGGCTGTGTCTCTTTCCGCTCACGAAGAAGAGCCAGACCTCGATGGCCCGGATGGCGCAGCTCCAGCCGAAGATCAACATCATTCGCGAGCGGTTCGCGGACGATCCCCCGCGGCAGCAGGCGGAGACCATGAAGCTCTTCAAGGAGGAGAAGGTCAACCCGCTCTCGGGATGCTTCCCGATCATGCTCCAGCTGCCGATCTTCATCGGCCTCTACAGCGTCCTCGACATTTCGCTGGAGTTCCGCCACGCGCCCTTCCTGGCCTGGATCCACGATCTTTCCCAGCCCGACCGCCTGATCATCTTCGGGAAGCCGGTCAACCTGCTCGTGACTGCGCTCCATGAATTCAACCTGGTGCCGCTCGTGATGACGATCACGTGGTTCCTCCAGGCCTACTTCGCGCCGAAGCCGCAGGATCCCAAGATGGCGGCCCAGCAGAGGATGATGATGTTCATGCCGGTCCTCTTCGGCCTGTTCTGCTACTCGCTGGCGAGCGGATTGAGCCTGTACCTCTTCGTCAACTCGCTGCTGGCCATGATCGAGCAGAGAGTCATCAAGAAGTACTTTCTTCCGGCAGGGGCGAGGCCGGGGATGAATTCGCCGACGGATCCGGCCGTCATTCCGTAACGGGAGGGCTCTGCGATGGGCACGGACAGCTCCAAGAAGTCCAAGGTCACGCAGGAAGACATCGCGAACGCCTGCAAGATCGACCAGGGGTCGGTCTCGCGCATCCTGAACAAGGACACGCGCGACTCGTTCGCCCCCGAGACGATCGAGCACGTCTTCAAGATCGCCCGCGAGCTGGGATACCTTCACCCGGCCCTCGTGACGTCGAACCGGCGCGATTCGATCCGGAAGAAGGTGGAGCACGACGCGCGGGTGCAGATCATCATCGGGACGAACACCGTCTACGACGAGGGCGCGGTGGACGTGGAGGAGGTCTCGACCTCGGGGATGCTCCTCCGGAATTTCCGGACCAAGAAGCAGTCGCTCCCCATGGATCGGTTCAAACTCGACGTCGAGATCAACTCGCCCAAGGCCAAGACGTTCCGCGCCCGATGCCGCGTGGTGCGGTTCTGGGA
>DATHFI010000274.1:0-2331 GCA_035490275.1 Planctomycetota bacterium | reverse complement strand
TCTGGCGGCCGTCGGCGACCTCCATGCTGTCGAGCCAGACGCGCTTGTTGTCTTCGACGGTGTCCCAGACGTAATCGAAGATCTGCCACCACTCGAAGGGCCGCAGCCCCGTGATCTTCCCGAGGGCTTCGAGCTCGCCCTTGAGGACGGTCACGTCGCGCTGGAGCTTGTCGTGTTTCTGGACGAAGGGCTGGAGCTCCGCGAGCTCGCTCTTCTTGATCTCGATTTCCTTCTGGGTGTTGAGGATCTGGATGTAGGAGATGATGACGAGGACGAGGACCACGCCCAGGACGGCCGCGTCGGCCATCATCAGCCCGAAGCGCGGCAGCGGGGTGCGTTCCGCCTTGCGCTTCTCAGGCGGCAGCAGGTTGATCTTGATCATGGATTCCCCGTTTCCCCGTCCTCAATCCTTCCGGATCCGGGAGGCGAGCCCCAAGGCGATCGCGGACGAGGCCGCGTGGAGCGTCAGCTCCTCCTTGTCCGGCTCCTCCATCTTGATTTCCATGTACTGCGCCGGGTTCCACTTCCAGACCTTTTTCTGGATCGTCTTCTCGAGGATCTCGTCCAGCCCGAGGGTCTGCGAGGCGCCCCCGGCGATGAAAATCTCGTCGACCTTCCGGTCGTACTGGTTCTCGAAGTAGTCGATCGAGATGTTGATGTCGTGGCAGATGTCCTCGACGGCCCCGCCCACGCACTCCATCACCTGCTGCTCCTGGCCCTGGGGATTGCGCTTGAGGTGCTCGGCCTCCTTCGGCTCGAGGCCCAGCTTCTTGCTGATGGCGTCCGTGATGTCGTCCCCGCCCTTGTAGAACTCGCGGGTGAAGTAGGAGACCGAGTCGCTCATGATGTTGATGTTCGTCTTGGTCGCCCCGATGTCGGCCAGCGCCACCAGCTTCCCCGGGCGCACCGCGTCGGGGTTCGCGAGCCCGCCCAGCTCGTAGGCGTTGCCGAGGGCGAACGAATCGACGTCCACGATCGCGGGCTGCAGGCCCGATTGCTCCAGCATCGCCACGTGGTCGTCGATGAAGGCCCGCTTGGCCGCCACGAGGAGGACCCGCATCTCGGCCTCGTGCCCCTCGGAGACGGGCAGCTCCTCGAGCTTCTGGCTGTCGTGGAGCACCTCGTCCACCTCGACGGGGATGTACTTGCCGAGCTCGTACTTGGCCGCGTTGACCAGCTCCTCGTCGGTCATGACGGGCATGTTGATGTACCGGACGAAGACGAAGCGTCCCGAAACCGAGGTCGCCACCCGCTTGGTCTTGAACTTTTTCTTGGCGAAAAGCTCGGCGACGGCGTCGGCCGGGGAGAGTTCGGGGCCGATTTCGTGGCAGGCGTAATCCGTGATGGAGTACTTCCCGTTGGTCTCCGTCAGCTGGATGGCCTTGACGAACCGGGTCCCGACGTCCAAGCCTACGAAATTTCTGGTCGCCATCGGTTCGCGGTGGCTCCGGGAAAGGTTCAGATGATGGTATCACGAAGGAAACCGTTGTCAAGCAATGTGATTGGAAGGAGGCCCCGGTATCGCGATGCGGCCCGACGCGCGGTGCCCGGCCCCGGTTTCCCCTTGAATCGGCCGCCCGAACCGCTAAGATGGGCCCCCTCGAACCGCTCGAAAGGAAGGCCTCCGTGCTTCAGCCGATGACCAAGGGACGCCGGTGTTTCATCTGCAACAAGGGTCCCATCCGCGGCGAAATGATCGTCCGGAGCGGCAAGGCGAAGAAGGAGGGGGGCGTCGGCCGGAAGATCACCGGCAAGACCCGCCGGTCCTTCAAGCCCAACCTCCAGCGCGTGCGCGCCGTCATCGAGGGCAAGGTCCGCCGCATCAAGGTCTGCACTTCCTGCCTGCGCGCCGGCAAAGTCGTAAAGCCCTCGCAACTTCCGGCCTGACGCCGCTTCGCGGCGTAGCTCCCAGCTTCGAGCTGGAAGCAGGAAGCTGCTCGAAGCAAGGAGCTCGAAGCTTGAAGCTTCACAAGATAACCTACACGCATGTCCGCTGACGACATCGCTCGGATCGAGGGGATCGTCGCCCGCCAGAACCAGTGGCGTTTGACGGAAACGATCAACCTCATCGCGAGCGAGAACGTCCTGAGCGCCCGCGCCCGCGCCCTCCTTTCCAGCGATTTCAACCACCGGTACGCCGAGGGTCACCCCGGCGCGCGCTACTACGAGGGCACGGAACACATCGACGCGATCGAGCGCGAGGTGCGCGAACGGTTGGGCCGACTCTTCGGCTACCAGCGCGTCGAGGTCCGCACCATCAGCGGCACGAACGCCAACGACGTCGTCTTCGCCTCACTCGTCAAGGAGAACGACCCGGTCGTCGTCAACTCG
>DATHFI010000273.1:0-2979 GCA_035490275.1 Planctomycetota bacterium | reverse complement strand
CAGCGCATGGCCGGCCGCGAGCTGCACGAAGGCCACCGCCACCTCGGATAGTCGGGCGTCGGGCAGCCCGACCACCGACGCCGCATTCACGGCGGGGTGGGTCATCAGGAAGGCCTCGACCTCCATGGGATCGACGTTCTCTCCACCGATCTTGAGCATGTCCTTGTAGCGGCCGAGGAACCGCATGTGGCCGTCCGGACGCATCAGGCCCATGTCGCCCGTGTGAAACCAGCCGTCGGCGTCGATGGCCCGCGCCGTCTCCTCGGGCCGCTTGTAGTAACCCGACGTGACGATGTACCCGCGGACGAGGATCTCACCCGGCACCGACACCGGCTGGTCGGCTCCCGTCTCCGGATCGATGATGCGCACCTCATAACCCGAGCCCGGATAGCCGTTGGCCTCCACGCATTGCTCCTCGGTCGAGTCGAGGAAGGAAAAGGTCACGCCGATGCCGACCTCGCTCATCCCGAATCCGGTCATGAGATTGCCAAAGGTCTTTCGGGCCCGACGGGCGATCGGGATCGAGCTCGACATGCCGGTGCCACAGATCCCGGTACGCACGCTCGACACGTCCCGAGGGCTTCGCTCCTGGGCGTCCAGCAGCTCCTTGTAGTGCGTGTCGAAGCCGTGGATGATCGTCGCCTTCTCGCTGGCGACGAGATCGAGGCACTGGCCGGCATCGAAGGTCTCGGTCAGCACCTGACGGGCTCCCCGGATCATCGACATCAGCGGTCCCTCGACGAAGCCGAAGGCGTGGAAGAGCGGCAGGTACATGAGGATCACGTCGTTGACGGTCAGGCCCATGCGGTCGCCGTGATCCCAGGCGTTCCGGATCATGCGGTGGTTGTGCACGGCCCCCTTGGGAAACCCGGTCGTCCCCGAGGTGTAGAAGATGAAGGCGCTGTCCTCCGGATCCACCCGGGCGGCACGCTCGCGGAGCGCAGCCGCGGTCACGGACGTCCCGCGATCCAGCACCTCGCGCCAGTCGGTCACGTCGGCGTCGGCCCGATCCGAGAACACCATCACCATCAGGTAGCGGAGGCACGGGAACCGCGGATCCGGCCGTGAGCCCAGGGCCGGGACGACCTCGCGCATCATGCCCAGATAGTCCACCGGACCGGAGCGATCGGCGAGGAGCACCGCGGCGGCGTCCGACTGGGCGAGAATATAGGCCATGTCCTCGGTGCGGAAGCGCGTGTTCACGGGTACGAGCACGGCGCCGATCTTGATGATCGCGAACATCGCGTCGATCCACTCGGGACGGTTGACCATCCAGAGCGCGACCTTATCCCCCGGCGCGATGCCGAGTGACAGAAGTCCCCTTGCCACCGCGTCGACGCGCGCGTCCATCTCGGCGAACGTCCACCGTCGTCCCTGGAAGCCGAGGGCCTCGCGCGGCCCCCATTGCCGGGCCGCCCGCTCGGGCAGAAGTCCGATCGTCTGCTTCACGTACCACTCGCTCATGACGGCCTCCCGTCGGCTTCGACGACCTCAAGCGCCCGATCCGTCCGATGGCCCCGATCGTGGCGAACCCTCGGGCGGACCACTTGCCCAGGCGGGCGCCTTCGCCTAGTCTGTCGTCGACCGTGACGGATCGCAACACCCGTAAGCGGCAAGGACGGGCCCCTACTTGCTCCTCTTGACATCGGCCGCGTTGAGCTCCCGGCGAGGACCGTGAATGGTTCTGGAGATTGAATACACCGCGCCGCAGAGCGTGACCGACGCGGTTGGTTCCCTGGGGCGTACCGAAGATGTGCGCTTCTCGCCGAGCGATCGGCGTCTTGCCGTGGCTTCATTTCACCGAAACCGAATCGTCGTCTTCGACATCGACATCGCGTCATCCTCGGGCGTAACGCAAGTCGCGCTCACGGGCGGCGTGGAGCTGTCGTCACCGGCTCTGCAGTGGCCACATGGGCTGGACTTCATCGATGACGACACCCTGATCGTCACGAGTCGCAGAAGTGACGTCGCGCTATTCAAGTTGCCGGCGGGAGAGAGGCACGTGCCATCCCACGAAGTGCTCCCGATAGCACGATGGCCTTCGGACGGGACGACTCTCTTGAATGCGCCCGGGTCAGTGGCAGTCACCCGCGTCGAGGATGACGTGTGTGAGGTTCTGATCTGCAACAACCGCGGACATACCGTCACCAGGCATCGGTTGGATTGCGACGCGGGTCGTGCGATCAGACACAGTGAGGTCCTGCTGCAGAAATACCTCAGCATCCCGGATGGCGTGAGCGTGAGTCCGGATCGGCGGTGGATTGCCGTGAGCAACCACACCACCCACAACGTGCTGCTGTACGAGAAGTCGCCGGCCTTGAACGCGGACGCCGAGCCGGACGGCATACTGCGCGGCGTCCACTATCCGCATGGTTTGCGCTTCAGTGCAGATGGTCGCCATCTCTTCGTCGCCGACGCCGGAGCGCCCTACCTGCATATCTACGCGCAGCACCCCGACCAGTGGCGGGGCGTGCGGCATCCGATCGCCACCGTGAGGATCATGGATGACGAGGTGTTCGGGAGGGGACGGCACAATCCCGAGGAAGGCGGACCCAAGGGGCTCGACATCGACGCGCGCTCCAATGTCCTGGTGGTCACCTCGGAATGTCAGCCACTCGCGTTCTTCGATGTGCCCGCGCTGTTGCAGCACGCGTTCGCAGGCGGCTCGGTGCGCGAGCAGACGATTCTGGCCATCAGTTACGAGCTCAGCCTCATGCAAGAGAGCCGGACGATGGCCGAGAAGGCCACGGAAGCAAACGCCTTGCGGGACAGCATGTCGTGGCGGATCACCGCACCATTGCGGCGCCTCAATTCCGCCCTCCGCCGTCGACCCTGACGGTCAGGGAGAACCTCCGAGAGCGGGCGTTACGTCAAGCGAGGGCCTTTGTCCCCTGACGCCCGGCGGTGACGGGTTCGTGCGCCTTGAGGAAGCGCCGCGCGTGCTCCACGACCTCGTCGATGTGCGCCTGCGAATCCTTC
>DATHFI010000272.1:0-6963 GCA_035490275.1 Planctomycetota bacterium | reverse complement strand
ATTGAAAGGCCATGTCGCTGAAGGTCGCCCAGTTCGCGGTACCGGAGGTCATCCCGTCGAAAAGGAACCGCGAGGCGACGGACCCCACCGCGCCGCCGCAAAACCCGAGGAACGCCGCCTCCAGCATGAACGAGAACCAGATCGCCAGGCGACTGAAGCCGAAGACCCGCATCGTCGCGATCTCGCGCGTGCGCGAGGCCACCGCGGCGTACATCGTATTCGCCGCCAGGAAGATCGCGCCGATCGAGAGGACGAAGCCGATGATGAACCCCATCGCCTTCATCATCTGCGCGCCCAGGTTCTGGTCCTTGTAGTAGTCGGCGTGGGGCTTCCCCTCGAGCTGGATCCGCTTGTCGTCCTTGACGACCTGCGCCAGGCGCGGGAGGTCGGCGTCGGACTTCACGCGGACGATGAGGCTCGAGTACTCCCGCTTGAACTGCGAGCGAAGATCGTCGATGTCCCCCCACACCTCCGATTCGTACGCCTGCCCGTCGGCTTCGAAGACTCCGACGACCGTCCAGCTCCGCCCGCGGATGAAGGGCCGGTCGTTCACCTTCAAATCCGCGAAACGTCCCGAGGCGCCCTTGCCCGCCACGACCTCGCCCAGGCCCGGGTTGAACCACCGACCCGCGGTGACCTTGATGTTGCCCCGGAGGGCCCGGCCGCGCGGCCCCACCCCACGCAGCGCAAGATTCGCCTTCGCGCCGCCCCGCAGCGGATGATTCGCCACGACCACGAGCTCGGGCGAAACCAGGGCCTCGCCGGCCGCATCCTTCTCGATGCCCTCGAGCGCGGCGATGTCGGAGGCTTGCTGGCGGGTGACCCCGCTCGTCGTCTCGGTCGCGCCCTGCCGCAGCACGATGAGGTTCCGCGGATGGCCCGTGCCGACGAGCGTCCGTTCCATGCCGATCCCCATCGCGAAAATGACGACGAAGATGGCGGTGACCCCGGCGACTCCGAGCACGGTCATGCCGGCCGAAATCCACCGGATGACGATGCTGCGGAAATTGTATTTGAGCGGAATGGCCATCACACCACCTGCCTCAGGCCATCCACGATCTTCCTCCGGGCCGCGAGTTCCGCGGGAATCGCCGCCGCGATCAGGCCGCTCAGGACCGCGGCCGCGATCGCGATCACGATCGTTCGCGGTTCGATCAGGAAATACGGGAAGAACTGGGGATTCGGGGAGAGCTTCATTCCGTTGAAGAGCGCCAGGGAGGCGGCCAACGGGAGCACCATCCCCACGGTCGTGACGAGGACGGATTCGGCCAGCACGAAGAGCACCACGTGCCCCCCGGTGAAGCCGAGCGTGCGGAGCACCGCGATCTCAGTCACGCGCTCGCGGGCCGACATCGCCACGGTATTCGCCGTCATCAGGATCATGATGATCAGCACCACCGTCCCGAGCGACGCCACGAGCGTCCGGATGTTCCCCATCATCGCCATGAACTGCTCGCCGAACTCCTTCTCCGTGACGGTCTCGGTGGGGTCGGAGGAGTTCTTGGTGTGGCCGTCGATGATTTCCTTGAGCTTCGGGATGTCCTCGGCCGACCTCGCCTTCATCCAGTAGGTGCCGACGATCTTCTTCCCGCCCATCAGCTCGTCCAGGTAGTCCCACCGGAAGAAGAGCTGCTCCTCCTGCCGGATGTCGCTCGACGTGAAGATCCCGACGATCTCCAGTTCCGGATTGCAGGGATAGATCGTGCCGTGGAGGGTGATCTTCTGGTCCAGCTTCCAGCCGAACTTGGTCGCGAGCGATTTCCCCACGATCGCCCCGTTCTTCTGGGCGCACCACCTGGCGTACGCGTCGGGCGGGATGGAAAGCTCGTCCCAGAGCTCGCGAACCACGAGGTGATCCGCGCCGAAATTCGCGAAGAAGTTCTTCGGGTCCTGCCAGTACCCGCCGAACCAGTTCAGCTTCTGGAGGTGCTCGGCGTGCCGGGTCACCGCCTCGCTCCGCAGGAAATTCTCCAGGTCGATGGGAAGCGGGGTCGCCAGCCCCGTGGAATGCTGGACCGCGATCCGGCGGTGCGTCTCCGCCGCCCCCTGCCACGCCTCCATCTCGGTCAGGGCCGTCATGATGAAGATGAGCACGAACATGAGGAAGGCGGTGCCGCCCACCGTCAGGCCGGTGCGCAGCTTGTTCCGGAGCGCGTTGCGGAGGACGAGGCGCAGGTACTTCATGCGGTGACGAGCGCCCCCTTCTCGAGAAGAACCGTCCGCTGGGCCGAGGCCGCGGCTTTCGGATCGTGCGTCACCATGATGATGGACTTCTTGAATTCGCGGTTGAGCCGCTTCAGGAGGATGAGGACCTCCTCCTCGCTCCGCTTGTCGAGGTCGCCCGTCGGCTCGTCGGCGAGCAGCACCGTCGGATCCGTCACGATCGCCCGCGCGATGGCGACGCGCTGCTCCTGCCCGCCCGAAAGCTGGCGCGGGTAGTGCTGGATCCGGTCCGTGAGCCCGACTACGTCGAGCGCCGTCATCACGTGCGTGCGGCGCTCCGCCTTCGACAGGCGCGTCAGGAGCAGGGGAAGCTCAACGTTCTCGTACGCCGTCAGCACCGGAATGAGGTTGTACAGCTGGAAGATGAAGCCGATGTGGCGCGACCGGAATTTCGCGAGCTCGCGTTCCGACATCCCGTCGAGGGCCAGCCCCGCCACCTCGATCCGGCCCCGGGTCGGCCGGTCGATCCCCGCGATGAGGTTCAGCAGCGTCGTCTTGCCCGAGCCCGACGGCCCCATCAGCGCCACGGACTCGCCGGGCGCAACCTCGAGATTGATGTTCTCCAGGACCGGAATTTCCTGGGTGTCCCGCCGGTAGACCTTCGCCACCCCCTGCACGCGAACTACTGAATCGGACATGGGGGCTCCCGGTTAGAATTCAGACTTCGGACTTCAGACTTCAGTGGAAGGCAGACAGTTTACTGAATTCTGAGCCCTGTCGGCTGATTTCTGTTCACTGAAAACGACTGAAGTCGGAAGTCTGAGGTCTGATGTCTGCCCCATTAAGCAGGAAAACCCCGGCGGGGTGTCCGCCGGGGTTTTCTAGATTTGAGGAGCTTACTTCCTCCGCTTGTACTCGATCGTCATGCCCGGGAACTCCTTGCCGTCGGGGCCGGAGAAGTACATCGTGAAGAGCGTGGTGTCCTTGTCCTTGATCTCGTGGACGCCGCGCATCTTGCAGGGCTTCCCCGACGCGCAGTCCGTCGAATCGATATTCATCGTGAGGACCTTGCCGGAGGCGTCGAACGAGCCGTCGCCCAAGGAAAGGACGGGCGCCATGCTGTCGACCCAAGTCGTGACGTACTTCTTCTTGTAGGGGTCGTACCCCGTGGTGCCGCGGCCCTGGAACGGCGTCTTCATCATCGATCCCTGCACCTCCGACATCAGCCAGAAGCCGCCGAGCATGGTGGAGGAGTCGGTCCCCTTCGATTCCTCCCAGGGCGCGTCGGGACCCATCCGCCACTTCGTGACGCAGTCCCACGTCCCCGTGAACTGCCTCAACAGCTCGTGCTCCTTCTGCGGCTGGGGCATCTGGAATCCTTCCTGGGCCCGAGCCGCCGACCACGCCAAGCCCGCCGCCAGGGCGAGCGCCGACACCGCCACCATCGTCCGTTTCATTGTGTCCTCCTGGTTATTTCTTTTCCGCCACTTTGACCGTTTGTCCGTCCTCCACCGCGTCCCCGCCGACGATCGCGAGCTCGCCTCCCGAAAGTCCGCGGACGATTTCCACTCCGTCCTCGCCCTCCCGGCCCGTCTCGACCTCCGCGGCCCGCGCTTTTCCGGTTTCTATGATGAACACCACCCTCCGTCCGTTACGCTCCCGGACGGCGCCTTTCGGCGCGATCACCCGCCGGGTCCCGGCCTCGGCCCCGCCCTCCCGCAGGAATGCGGCCCGCGCCGCCATCTCCGGGAAGACGTCGTCCCCGAGGTCGAATAGGCGGATCTTCACCTGCACGATCCCCTTCTGGCGGTCGGCGGTCGGCACGATTTGCCGCACCTCGCCCCGGTATTTCCGCTCGGGGTGCGCGTCCACCGTGACCTCGACCCGCTGTCCGGACTGCACCTTGGCGATGTTCGTTTCGTTCACGTCGGCGACCATCTCGAGCGAGGACCGGTCGACCACGGTGCAGACCGAGGTGCCCGACGATCCGGTCGATCCTCCCGCCACGGGACCCACGGTCTCTCCGGCCTGGGCGTTGCGGCGGACGACGATCCCGTCGAAGGGGCTCCGGATGAGGGTGTATTCGTACTCCGCTTCCGCCGTTTTCAGCCGCGCCTTGGCGAGATCGAGCGTCGTTCCGGCCCGATCGAGGTGCTCGCGCGTCTCCACGCCCGCCTCGACGAGCCTCTTCATGCGGTCGAGTTCGCGCTCCGCCTCCGCCAGCGCGGCCTTCGCCTCGTCGACGCGTCCGACCTGGTCCGCGTTCGCGAGGCGCGCCAGGACGTCGCCCGCCTTCACCTTCGAGCCGGCGTCCACGCCGATCCACTCGAGCCGGCCGTAGACCTTGGAGCTGACGTCCGCCTTCCGGTCCGGGAGAATGTAGCCGCCGGCGGAGAGGACCGCGCTCGTGGCGCCCGCGCCAACGAGGCGGACGAGGTCGGTCTGGACGACAGCCACTCGGGTCCCGCCGCGGAGGAAGAGCCAGGCGATTCCGGCCGCGCCCAGAGCTGCGAGTCCCGCGATCAAGATCAAGAGGCCGGGGCGTCCGCGCCGGGGGGTCTCGTCGCGATGGATGCGGAGCGAGGAGAGGTCGAGGCTTTCCGCCTTCAATTCGTCCGCCATGGATCGGACAGTGTATCGGGGGGCGTGAGGAGGAACAATTGCGATTCAACAGGCCCGGGGGGTTCCGGAGTTTCTGAAGTCATCGATGGTTCTGCCGTCTTGGACATAGTATGGGGATATGGAAGTTGTTTCGGTGGGTGCGTCGCTTCCGGACCGCCGGCTGAAACTGCAATGGGTGATCATCGGGGTCGCCTTGCCCCTTTACACGGTGGTCCTGTTTCTTGCCATGCGAGTGCGGGACCCCGGGGCGTCTCAGGCCTTTGCGATTCCTGGGTGGATAGTTTCGGCAATCGCCCACGCATCCTGGATCACGCTTGACTGCCAGCGCCACGGGCGTCCGGTCGGGTGGTGGCGATTCGGAGCGATCCTCCTCGGGCCTTTCGCGATTTGGTTGTACCTCGTAGTCGCTTATGGCCGGAGGGCGTTGTACCTCATTCCGCTCTCGATGCTCGTGTACGTCGTCGCACCGTTCTTGATGGCCCTGGGACTCACCGTGATCTTCCACCGGTGATTCCCCCGAGCGCGAGCATCGTCCGCGTCACGTATCGGGCCTCGGTCTCGGCGCGCGGGCGGGAGTTCGATCGAGCCGCGATCCGGCCCAGCTCGGCGCGGGCCTTCGGATCGTGCGCCAGGTGAAGCGACGCTTCGACCGCGTGGAATCGTGCCAATCCTTCCGGGGTCCAGCGGCCGCCGAAGAATTTCCTCAGGCGCCGGTAGGCGAGGACGCGCTCGAGGAAGCTCTCCCGCACCTTGAGATCGCCGAGCCGCCCCTCATCTTCGACCGGCAGGAGCGGGAGTCGGTCCATGAAGCGCTGGGCAAAAAGTCCGCGGCCCGTCCGGGAGGCGGCGCCCTTGCGATCGAAGACGCGGACCCGCTCGATGCCGCAGCTCGGCGAGTCCTTCTTGAAGATGTAGCCCGAGAGGTCGAGAGCCTCGAGCGCGGCGGCTCTCCGGTCGGCGAATCGGATCATCGCCTCGGTGTGGTCGACGCCGCTCTCCACTCCGACGAGCCGGATCCCTTTCCCCGAGCGTTCAAGCCGGATGGGCTCGCGGGGGGTGCCCATGCCGACTTCCACTTCGGGGCAGACGGGGACGTAGGTGACCGATTTTCCAAGGACGTCGACGAGGAAGGGGTCGCGTTTGTGGCCGCCGTCGTAGCGGACATTCTGGCCGAGGAGGCAGGCGGAGATGCCGACGCGGGGGCGCGAGGGGACCTTCATGGGGGGACATCATAGCGGACCGCATCCCGCATCCGGCATCCGGAGGTTCGGGCGTTCCAGGATGCTGGATGCCGGATTCCGGATGCCTCCCCAATGAATTTTTTCACAAACCATGAACTATGGTGTACAATAGTCCGCTCCCGAGGAATCCCCCATGGACGACGGCTGGGCCTGCGCGAAGTGCGGCGCCCCAAACCTGTTCGAGGACCGCTTCTGCGGCGCCTGCGGAACCCCCCGCCTGGCCACCCCGGTCCCCTCGGCCCCCGCGGCGAAGCCCGCCGCCTCCGTCGCCCCGCTCGGCGACGTCCGGGATATCCCCGCGTCGGCCGTGGAGGGCGCGCCGCTCGTCCTCGCCGCCGGCCTCGCCGCGGCCCTGGCTTTCGGGACGCTCTATCACTTCGTCGGCCGGTTTCTTGACCTGCTCATCGTCTTCCCGATCCTCCTCGGCGTCGCCGTCGGCTGGGCCCTCAAGCTCGCCGCCCTCAAGGGTCGCTCCCGCCAGGCGGGAGTCCTCCTCGCGGCCGCCGTCCTCTCCGGGGTCGCCGCCTTCGGCACGCGCCAGGTCCTCGACACCTTCCACGTCCGCGGCGACCTCAAGACGATCCTCGTCGCGGCGTCTAAGGATGCCACGAATGACGCCGACCGGGACCGCCTTCAGCTCGCCTCGGAGTCGATCGGTTTCTTCGATGCCCTGAGAGTTAGGGCCGACGCCGGCGTCGGCATCGGCCGGGCCCGGGGCGGGGCGAAGAAAACTCTCAACCTGAGCGGCGCGATGTTCTGGGTCCTCATGGTCGTCGAGGCGGGAATCGTGGCCTTCTTCGCCGCCGCCGCCGTTTTTCCCATCTCCCGGATCGCTTATTGCGGCCGGTGCAAGCAGTTTGTCCCCTCGGCCCCCATCTACCGGGTCAACGGCCGCGAGTCCGATCGCCTCGCCGAGGCCGTGCGCCACCAGCGGTAG
>DATHFI010000271.1:0-6685 GCA_035490275.1 Planctomycetota bacterium | reverse complement strand
TGCGGTCCTGCTTTTCGCCCTTGGAGGGGGACCGCGTCAAGGGCGGGAAGCAGGACCGCATCGTCGGACTCAGCTTCGTGGTGCCCGCGAAGAGCGGGAAGGTCGGGATCCCCTCGTTCTGCGTCGAACAGGGGCGGTGGACCAGTCAAGGCGGGCTGGCCGGAGCCTCGTTCACGGCCGGCGACGCGCAACTCGCTCCCAAGGAAGTCCGGGCCGCCGCCAAGGCGGGCAAGGACCAAGGGGCGGTCTGGGATGGCGTGGCCCGGACCAAGTTGTCCGCGGAAAAGGCCCTGGGAGCCGAAAACACGAACACGAGCCTGAACGAGTCGATGGACAGCGAGAAGACGAAGAAGGCCGTGGAACCCTACGAGAAGGCGCTCGGAGGCCTACTCGCCGGCCAGTCCGACGTGGTCGGCGTCGCGTTCGCGCTCAACGGGAAGATCGAGGAAGTGAACATCTACCCCGGCCACAACCTGCTGGCCAAGCTCTATTCGCGGCTCCTCGGGTCGTACGCGTTCGCGGCGGTGCTCGACACGAAGGGCGGTTCCGCGCCCTCCCCCTCGACGCTCGCCGCCTTCATGAAGGAGGGGCGCGAGAAGGGCCGCCGGTCCGAGGACGCCGTCGGGAATCGCGTGACGCTCTGCGACTTTGACAAGCAGGTCCGCTGTCAGACCGAGTTCCAGGGACAAGTGGTCCATGCGCAGTGGATGCGCCGCGAGGAAGCCTCCGAACGCCGGACGAACGACGGCCAGCAGATGCAGCAGCAGGTCGAGGAGCAAAACCAGGCCCCGCGCCGCTGATATGATGTCGGCCGAATGGGATTCGGTCACATCTTCGTTGACGCTTCACAGGAGGCGGTGCTCAAGGCGATCGACCGCCACCTCGCCTCGAAGGGGTTTTCAACCACGCCGATGACTCCGGCGGACCACCCCTCCCGCACGAAGGAAATCGACGAGTCGCGCCTGCGGCTCTTCTGGGTTTCACCGCGCCTCGGGCGCTGGACCGGCCTCTTCGAGTACCGCTTCTACAGCAATGCCGCGCGGCCGCGGTGGGGTTACACCGACGAGGAGCTCGCCATTGCGATTTCGCGCGAACTCGGCGTCGAGGCGTACCGGCTCGAGGTCGTCGACCAGGCCGGGTTCTGGCTTTACTCGCACTACCTCGCGGGCGAGGAGAAGGATGGCCTCGCCTACCACGACACGCCGGCCGACCGCTCGACCGACCCGGGCCACAAGCGCTACGCGCTCAACCGGATCATCGAGCGCGAGGGCCTGAAAAATATCGGCGTGGGATACGAGAACATCCCGGGCCCGGCCGTGCGCCCGATCGAGGCGATCCCGCAGCGCTCCGAAGGGATCGAGGGCTTCGAGGGATTCGTCCACCGCGCCTACTCCCGCGCCGGGGAGTGAGGTCAGGCCGTCGTTGGCGCGGGAGAGCCCGTAGTCCGACGGAGGGAGAAGGCCCACGCCGCGGCGTACAGCGCGAGCGCGGCGGCCCCCAGCGCGTTGAACCCGAAGTACATCGAGTTGTACTCGATCAGCCCCCCCGCCATCGCGCCCACGAGGTTGGACGCCAGCGCCCCGGGAAGATCGGCGGCGCGGCGCAGCTCGGTCGAGAAGATGAATCCCGCGAACAGGACCGGCGACGTCACGAGCGCCGCCGCCAGCGCACGAGCGGCGAGCGGCGGCAGACCCGCGAAAGCGCTCACCGGCACGATCATGCCGAGGACGATCGCGACTCCGAGCAGCGCATAGGCGGGCCAGGTGCGCACGCCGCCCCGCCGCGACACGAACAAGTTGCTGAGGAAGGCCATCACGAGCACCGCCGCGATCACCGCGCTCGTCACCTGCCACGTGCTCCCGAAGACGAGCGCCAGCTGGGTGATCGCCTTGGCCTCGATCAGCATGAAGCCCGCGCCCAGGAGAAAGAAGACGGGCGCGCTCAGGATCCGGGACCCGGGGAGTACCCGGCGCACCAGCAGGGCCGAGAGCGCGAGAACGCCGACCGCCATGATGAGATACGACTTCGGATACTGCCGGCGGCCCATGTACAGGAAGGGCCAGTCGTCGGTCGAGACATCCGCCTTCACCGCGAGGCCGCGCACGCGCGCCGTCACCTCCTCAACCCCGGCGGGCAGGGAAACGCGGGCCCCAAGCCCGGGTCCGATCGCGTAAACCATCCCCTCGTCGTAGGCGGTCCGGAAAACGCGCGGTTCCGCCCCGTCGAAAGCCTCCCGGAGCATGAGATAGAGCTTGCGCGCGATCTCGTCGGTGAGCACGCAGAAGGCGAGGGCCACGACGCCGTCGGGCGTCAGCCGCGCGCGAGCGTCCCGGAATCCCTCGACGGTGTAGACGAAGCTGTCGAGGCGCACGTTCGACCGGCTCGAGAGCAGCGTGTGGGAGTCGAGGAGTCCGTACACGATGAGGTCGTAGCGCTCCGGGGTCTGCCGCAGATGCTGCCGCGCATCTTCCGTGATCGCGTGCACTCGCGGGTCGGCGTAGGGCCGTTCCGGATGGAGGTTGCCGAACTGAAGGATCGCCGGATCGATCTCCACGGCGTCCACCCTCGGGGCGCCGGATCGCAGAGCGGCGGCGACGTCGTTGCCGGTGCCGCTCCCCACGACGAGCACGGTGCCCGGGCGCGACCGCAGCCGGTGCGGCAGCTCGTAGTGGGCCGCGGCGGCGCGCAGCTTCGCGCTCCTCCGGACGGATTCGGGACGCAGGTCCAGGACGTTCTGGTAGTACACGTTGTTGACGCTCAGCGTCGGCGGCTCCTGCGCCCGGTGCTCCATCACGAGCACCTGGTAGGGCGAATGGACCTCGAGCTCCTTCGGATCCCTGGGCTGCAGGAGGACGAGCAGCGCCGCGGCCAGGCAGACCGCCGACGGGATGCCGAGCTTCGCGTCGCGGCCCACCGCGAAGAACGGCGCCATCAGCAGGCCCGTGATCACGAGCCAGCCCGCGGGCGGCGACCAGAGGTGGGCGAGCACGGCGAAGAGCAGAACGCCGCCGACGCTCCCCGCGAGATTCCATCCGTACGCCTTGAGCGGTTCGCCTCGGCGCATGAGCCTCGCGGCGAGCTGCCCCAGCGGGACGCACGTGAGCGCGGTGGCGGCGAACGTCAGCAGGAGGAAGCCGTAGGTGACGACGATCCGCGCGAACGATCCCCCGCCGCTCATGCCCAGGGCCATCTGCTCCGGCACCGGATTCTGAAGCACGGGCTGGAGGAGGCTGAAGCGCAGCCCGTGGAAGAGCACGACCTGCAGGCTCAGCGCCGGCAGGACGAGCGCCGCCATCAGCGGCCGCGACGGGCCGACCGCGTACCCCATCCCGAGGCCCAGGAACGCCGAAAAGAGCGTCACGTTCTTGAAGTAGGCGAACAGCTGGAAGCTCGAAGACTGCCAGCGGACGAGGACGAGCTCGACGACGAGGCCCGCGCACGCGGCGAGCGCGATCCAGGGGCCGCGCCGCCCCTCGGGAATCGCGTCGATTTCGGCGCCGTGCGCCGCCATGCGGGGCTCCAGCCGGCGGATCCAGTCGGCCGCGAGCCACGCAACCGCGGCGGCGATCAGGAGGAAGAACGCCCAGAAGCCGACATGCGCGTGCACGGCGAGAGCGACGAAGGCCGCCGCGGCGGGGATGAATAACGCGGCGTGTCCGCGGCGCCAGAGCGACGGCGCCAGCAGGGCCGTCAGCACAGCGACCCACGCGCTCGGCGGCGCGCCCAGGAATTGGAGCGCCAGCGCCGCGCCGACGGCAAACACCGACCCGGCGATCGCCGAAACGAGGCGCGTTCCGCCTCGCATGCCCCCCAGCGTCCGCAGCGCGAGCTGCACTCCCGCCCCGGAGACGCAGGCGCCGCCGAGAAGGGCGACCGCGATGAAGCTCCATCGCAGGGCTGGATCGGGCGACGCGGTGTAGACCGGAACCATCGCGCCGAGGGCGAGGACCGGGACGGCGAACGGGAGGGCGGCGATCGCGCTCCGACGGAAGATCGCGCCCGCGGCGAGGGAGAGCACGAGCGCGGCCAGGCCGGCGGGGAGCGGAATCTCAAGCGCCGACTGCAGCGTCAGGACGAAGAGCGCCGCGAAGACCCCCGCGGCCGCCGCCGACGCGCCCCGCCACGCTTCGACGGGTTCGCGCCCGGCCGACACTTCGAATTTCGCGAGAGCGGTCCTGAGGAAGTCTCCTTGGCTCCGGGCCCACGATGCCGCCAAGGCGCCGGCCGCCGCGAGCAGAAGCAGAGGGCTGCACGAGAGGACGACGTACCCCATCCCGCTGCCGACGGCGGATTCCGCGCCGAGCGCGAAGGCGACCAGGGCTGCGCCGAGGACGGCGCGAAGCAGCCATGGCGCGGCGCCGGGAGTCATTCAGGGATTCCGAGGGGTGGTGATTTGCGAATGATCGGACATGATAACAAAAACGGCGCGACCGACGGGATTCTTGATTCCTGATTCCTGATTCCTGATTCCTGATTCTTGATTCCTGATTCTTGATTCTTGGCTCCTCCCTACACCTCCATCACTTCCTTCGTCTTCTTGTCGACGAGGTCCTGGATCTTGGCCTCGTACTCCTTCGTGAGGCGGTCGATCTCCTCCTTCGTCCGCTTCTTGTCGTCCTCGGTCATGTCCTTGTCCTTCTCCTCCGAGTCCGCGACGGAGTTCGCCTCGCGCCGGACGTTGCGGATGGCGAGCTTCGACTTCTCGCCGAGCTCCTTGACCAGCTTCGACATCTGCTTGCGCCGCTCCTCGGAGAGCGGGGGCACGGCGCAACGGACGATCTTGCCGTCGCTCTGGGGGTTGAGCCCCAGGTCGGCCTTCTGGATGGCCTTGATGATCCCGTCGAGGGCCCCGGGGTCGAAGGGCTTGACCATGAGCAGGCGCGGCTCCGGGACGGTGATCGAGGCGAGCGATTTCAGCGGGGTCGGGGCGCCGTAGTAGTCGACCTTGACCCCCTCGACGAGCGCGGGGGTGGCGCGTCCCGTGCGGACTCCCTTGAATTCCGTCGCCACGACTTCGACGGCCTTCTCCATCTTCTCCTCGGCCTCGAGGACGATGTCGTCGTAGGGCATGATCCCCTCCGGGGAGGTTCAATGTTCAACGTTCAAAGTTCTAGGTTCAAGACCGGAGACCTTCGGCCACGCTGAACATTGAACCTTGAACTCGGAACTTGTCAACGCCGGGCGGGCCGCGACTCCTTTTCCCCGGCCTCCTCGCCGATGATCGTCCCGATCGGCTCGCCGCGCACCGCCCGCACGATGTTCCCCTCCTTGCGGAGGTTGAAGACGATGATCGGCAGGCGGTGCTCCATGCACATCGAGATCGCCGTGACGTCCATGACGCCGAGCCGCTTGTTGAGGACGTCGAGGTAGGAAAGGCGGTCGAAGCGCTTCGCCTTGGAGTTTTCGTTCGGGTCGCGGTCGTACACGCCGTCCACCTTGCTCCCCTTGAGGAGCACCTCGGCGCCGATCTCGGCGGCGCGCAGGGCGGCGGCGGTGTCGGTCGTGAAGTGGGGGTTCCCCGTGCCGGCCGCGAGGATGATGATCCTTCCCTTCTCGAGGTGGCTGATGGCGCGGCGGCGGATCCACGGCTCGGCGACGGCGTGGACCGGGAGGGCCGTCAGGACGCGCGTCGCCTTCCCGAGGGTCTCGATCAGGTCCTGGAGCGCGAGCGCGTTGATGATGGTGGCGAGCATCCCCATGTAGTCGCCGGTGGCCTGGTTGATGCCGGAGGGGGCGATCCCGGCCCCGCGGACGATGTTGCCGCCGCCCACGACCACCGCGACCTGGCTGCCGACCTTGCTCGCCTCGACGATCTGGCGCGCGGTGGAGCGCGCCTCGTCGATGTCGATCCCGGTGCCTCCCTCGCGGCAGAAGGCCTCGCCGCTGATTTTCAGGAGGACCCGTTTGTACTTCGGTGTCGACATGTCGAGCTTCCCGCTACCCGTTCCCCGTTCTCCGCCTCGGAAGCTCCGAGCTCCCCGCTCCTGGATTGAAACTTGGAGCTTGAGGCTATCTTCCAAGTTCCATGCGATGGAAACGCCGGACGACGATATTCTCGCCCAGCTTGCCGATCTTGGACTTGATCAGCTCCCCGTAGGTCCCCTTGAACTCGTCCTCCTTCGGGTACGGCATGTGCAGGAGGCACACCCGCGAGAAGAGGTTCTTCTCCATCTTCCCCTCGAGGATCCTCTCCGCGATCTGCGGCGGCTTCCCCTTCACGTCCTCCGCGTACTTGGCCTTCTCCTCCTCGATGAGGGGTGCGGGGATCTGGTCCTTCGAGACGTACTTGGGGTCGAAGGCCGCGACGGCCACGGCGAGATCGCGAAGCAAGGACTGGAATTCCGGGCTCTTCGCGACGAAATCGGTGTTGCAGCCGAGTTCGACGAGGGCGCCGACCCGGCCGAGGCCTTCGGTCCCGTGGACATAGGCGCCGACGGCGCCCATCGTCGTCTCCTTGCCCGCCTTCTTGTCGGCGATCTCGCCGAGACGCTTCCGGAGGATTTCCTTGGCCTTGTCGAAGTCGGCGTCCGCCTCGACGAGCGCCTGCTTGCAGGCCATGTAGCCCGCCTCGGTCTCGGCTCGAAGCCGCGCCACGGTCTTGGGATCGATGTCCGCCATGGGTGATTCCTGTCGCTTATGAGGGAGGCGCCGCGGGAGGCGCCGCGGGAGCCGCCGGGGCGGGACG
>DATHFI010000270.1:0-4401 GCA_035490275.1 Planctomycetota bacterium | reverse complement strand
CCTCCGCGCCGGAGGACCACGAGAGGGCGGTCCAGGGCGGGCCGAAGACGACCAGTTCCGTCTCGACGCGCGTCTCATTACCCTCAGGCGAAGACCGCGAGGTTTTCATCATGGCGACCAGCGCCGTTTTGAAGTGGCCGTGATACGACGCGGGGTACTCAATCCACCGGCCCGGGGAGATCGTCAACTGCTCGGTTCCCGGCTGGACATCGTCTTCAATGAAGTACGTCACCTCCTTGTGGGCGCGACACAGGGCGTCGAGGACTTCGTAGAAACCTGCATCGCGAACGGCGACCTTCACCTCCTTGCGCTCGATGCCTTTCCCGAGCCGGATCCGGCCTGCCGTCTTGAGCTCGAGCTCCTTGGCCAGGAGTCCAAGATAATCGGTTTCCTCCCAGGTGATCCGGGGGATCTCCTTGGGCGGGGAGGCTTCCTGCGATCCGACAGAAATGGGGCCGGCCAGGAGGAACAGCGTGGAGAGAGCCATGGCGCCGCGGATGGATGTCTTCAGGTGGGAAACCAACGTCGTACCTCCGGTCACGAAGGATTGTACGCATTCCGGCGTGTTCCCTTTCTGCGATTTTGTCCCTGCGCGCGCCGAGAGGGCGGACATCCTGGCTCCTCAGCGTGGCACGCCATTTCAGCGTTCCTGCGGGGAACTGGGAACGGGAAGCTGGAAGCTTGGAAAGGCCGGCCTGGGAATCGAACCCAGCAGCAGCGTTTGAGGCTGCCCGACGGATTTGCAGTCCGCGGGGGACGCCAGTCCCCTTTACCGGCCATGACGGAACCTCCGGGCCGGTGCCGGACGGAGTCACGGACGCGAGGGGGATGGGGCTTGGGAAGGAGGCGGGACTGGGATGGCTACGCGCCGTCCCCGGACATGCCCTCCGCCGCTCGGACTCCGCCGGAGCCATGGGAGGGCGCTCAGCCGAAGGGCCGGACGAAGCGGAAAGCAAGAATCGGGGACATCGTTGGAATCATCTTATCAGGCGGGCCTTGCCAGTTACAATGCGCCGCGGTCGCCTATCCTCAATCCCTGGAGCTGAAGCATGAAAATGCTCGTCGCGGCCGTCGCGGTGATGATCCTCGGCCAGGATCCGCCGGCCGAAACTCCGAAGGAGCCTGCCTTCAAGCCGCTGTGCGAGATCGCGAAGCATCTCGACCGCGGCATCGACGCGTTTTTCGCGGGGAAGCCGCTCGCGGAGGCCTTCAAATCGTGGGAGCCCGGCGAAAAGGGCGAGGAACGCGTCGCGGCCCTTCGCGAGGAGCTCAAGAAGAAGGGGGTCACGGGAGCCCGGGCCTTCGCGACGGAGCTCGACCTGGAATTCCTCTCCGAAGGCAAGGCCCTGTACGTCGTGCAGGCACTGATTCACGCGACTCCAACGGAAACGCTCCTGCTGGGTTTGAAGGGCCGCGCCACCGAAACCCCCGCCTCCGGCGTTCCGATCGGGAAGTGCGTCAAGGACGCCGCGCCCTTCGGGGAGGCCGCCGCCGCCCTCCTGAAGCTGCTAAAGGCGAACAAGCCTGACGAGCTTCCCTTCGCGGACGGCGAGAAGGTCGCCTTGCAGGCGCCGACGAAGTTCCAGGGACCGGTCGTCCAGGGTCTGATGAAGTCGAGAGGCACCGCTCCGAAAGTGTGCGGGGCGCTCGCGGAGTTGAAATACGACGAGGTCCGCGTCCAGGTCGACGAGCAGTTCTTCACCTCCGTGGGCGCCGACGGGGCCGCCAGGGAGGGATTCGTCAGCGCGAAGCTGACCCTGAAGGAGACGGGGGAGGTCCAGATCCACCTGACGCGGTACGAAACCCATTGAGGGCCGGAATAAGGGGGACCGTCCTCGGGTTCCAGCTCATGAACCGCATGAAAAGAACCCTGATCGCCGCCGCCGCGATCGCCGCGCTCGCGGGCTGCTCCCCGCGACCCGGGGACCCCGGCAGGCCGCAGGAGACCGCCATGGCCGACCCTTGGAAGGAAAAGCTCACGCCGGAGCAGTACTACGTCTGCCGCCAGAAGGGGACCGAACGCCCCTTCACCGGAAAATTCAACTCCCACAAGGGGAAGGGCGCCTACGTCTGCGTCGCCTGCGGGCAGGAGCTCTTCTCCTCCGACGCCAAGTTCGATTCGGGGACCGGCTGGCCCTCGTTCTTCAAGCCCGCGGGCAAGGAGAGCGTCCGCGAGGAGTCCGACGGCGCCCTCGGGATGTCCCGCGTCGAAGTCCTCTGCTCGAAATGCGGCTCCCACCTGGGCCACGTCTTCGACGACGGCCCGAAGCCCACCGGCCTACGGTACTGCATCAACTCCGCCGCCCTCGACTTCGTCGAACAGCCGAAGAAGTAACGTCCCGCGGGTCCGGGTTGTGGGCCAGTTTCGAGTTTCCAGACCCCAGATCCCAGCTTTCGGAAGTTCCCAGTATTAAGCACGGTAGACGCGATTCACACGGATTGTGCTGGGATGAGCTCCTCCGCTCCGGCTTGTGACTCGGAACTTCAGGGACTGGGATCCGGGATCTGGCAACTGAGCCCCCGGGTCCATATTGCATTCCGGTCCCCTCGCCGGGCGTGCTAATATCTCCCTGTCCCAAATTGATACCATGAAGATTCCCCCGGCGATCGCCCCATGACGGTCATTCCCCTCCTCTGGCTGACCATCCTGCTCCAGGTGGCGGCGGGCCTCCTCGCCTTCAACCTCCGGTTCATCCGCCGCCAGCGCTGGGCCTGGATGCTCATCGGCGTCGGCCTCGTCCTCATGTCCTTCCGCCAGACGCGGCTCTTCGCGGACTACATGTCGGGCCGCCTCGAGGTCCCGCCCGATCCCGCGACCGAGCTCGTCGCCCTCGCCATCTCGATGATCATGCTCACGGGCATGTTCCTCATGCACCAGATCGCGCGGTCCGAGGGGCGCCTCATGGCGCTCGTCGAGAAGCAGATCGCCGACCTGCGGGGCGAGGTCGCGGAGCGCCAGCGCGTCGGCGATGCGCTCCGCCGCCAGGAGGAGCAGACCCGGTCCATCCTCGACACCGCGTACGACGCCTTCGTGCGGATCGACGGCGCAGGCCTCGTCACCGAGTGGAACCGGCAGGCCGAGATCGTCTTCGGCTGGTCGCGGGCCGAGGCGATCGGCAAGCGGATGAGCGAGCTGATCATCCCGCTCGGGGACCGCGAGGCCCACCGGCTGGGATTCCAGCGCTTCATGCTCACCGGAGCGGGGCCGCTCATGAACAAGCGGGTCGAGCTGACCGCGCTCCACCGGCAGGGAACCGGCTTCCCGGTCGAGCTGACCGTCTGGCCGATCCGCGACGGGGAAACCTGGGCCTTCAACGCCTTCGTCCGGGACATCACCGCGACCCGCCGGGCGGAGAAGGAGCTCGCGCGGCGCGCCGAGGAGATCGCGCGCTCCAGCGTCGACCTCGACCAGTTCGCCCGCGTCGCCTCGCACGACCTGCAGGAGCCGCTGCGGTCGATCTCGAGCTACGTCCAGCTGCTCCACCAGCGCTACGGGGGGCGGCTCGACCGCGACGCCGAGGAATTCATCCGCTTCGCCTCCGAGGGCGCCGCGCGGATGCAGCGGATCATCGAGGACCTGCTCGCCTACACGCAGGCGGACCGGACCGCGAAGGCGCCCGAGCCGACCGACCTCAATCTCGCGGTCCGGGAGGCGCTCAGCCACCTCCGGAGCGCCGTGGCCGCGAGCGGAGCCGCCGTCGACGTGGCGGACCTCCCCACGGTCCGGGCGGACGGCCCCCAGATCGCGGCGCTCTTCCAGCACCTCCTCGACAACGCGATCAAGTTCCGCGGGTCGCGGACGCCGCACGTCCGGGTCTGGGCCGAGCGCAAGGGGGACGACTGGCAGTTCAACGTGAAGGACAACGGGATCGGCTTCGATGGCGCTTTCGCGGAAAAGATCTTCGCGATCTTCCAGCGCCTTCATGGGCGCGCGGAATTCCCGGGGACGGGCATCGGCCTGGCCATCTGCAAGAAGATCGTGGCGCGCCACCGCGGTCGGATCTGGGCCGAATCGAGCCCCAACGAGGGCTCGACCTTCATGTTCACCCTGCCCACGAAGGGCGAGACGACCGTGACGACCCACTACTTCGCGGACGAGGGGCAGGGATAGTCGTCGGACTTCAGACATCCGACTTCAGATCAGGATCTAGACGGCCTGCATCTTCACGGCGCTTTCCACACCGTCGCGCCTTTTGCATCGGCCATTCGGGCCGATGGCTTGCTTGCCTCCACTTCGAATCGGGGAGTCTGGTCCTTCTCGATGAAGGAGAGCTTCGCGGCTCCCGACGCGTCCAGCTCCAGTCGGGCGCGCGTGATGACGTCGGCGTCCTTGAAGAGCAGGATCGGGAGACTGTCGCGGTCGAGGACGAGGAGCACCCGCGGCCTACCTTCGGCGTCGCG
>DATHFI010000269.1:0-5086 GCA_035490275.1 Planctomycetota bacterium | reverse complement strand
CTGCCCGCTTGATGCCACGGAGAACTCCGTCGAGATCGTGTTATGATCTCCCCGTGAGATTGCTACTCCCGTGGCTCTCCCTCCTGGCCTGTGTCCCGGCGCTTCAGGATTCGCACCCGGAGATTAACCGGGCGATCCGATCGCTATCCGATGCCTCCCGGGAGGTCCGGCAGAAGGCCGAGGCGGCCCTCCTGGCCCTCGGGACCAAGGCCCTTCCCGCGCTCAAGAAGGCGCTCGACGATGAGGACATCCAGATCCGCGACGGTGTGAAACCGCTGATCTTTGAAATCGAGCGACCGGAGAGGGAGAGGGTGCATGACGCGGCGAATCGCAAGAAGATCATCAACCCGAAGGACCGAGAGGGAGACGACGACCTGTCTCGGCGGATTCGGGAGATGTACCCCCTGTCTATCGAGGGGGCCAGTTACCGCAATGACGCCTCATCCTTCAAAGGCGGTCTCGTGATCCGGACGTCGTTGCTGAGGGATTTATTTTTCAAATTCGAATTCGACATCGCTTCCGCGACCACAAAGGAAGGGAAGCCCCTGGCGATTGAACGATGCGGCAAGTGCAGTCCCGAACTCGTATATGTGCGGGATCCAGGCCCGATTCAGGTCAAGATCTCCATGATCCGGAGCTGGTTCAGTGAATATGAAGTCGAGTTCACCAATCCGCAGGATGGAGATGTCAAGAAGGTGGGCGACTTCGTCATTGCCGTGAAATGGCCCGTGCTGGAGATCTCCTGCACCCGCGGCTACCCCCAGGAAATCCTCGATCAAGCTTGCAAGGAATTCAAATTCCGACTCAAGAATCCTCCGCCCGCCTACGACACCATGGGTGTCGGCGCCGGCGGTGGAGGTGGAGGTCGATACGGCGGCCGATTCGGCGGGAAAAAGGAAAAGAAGTGGTGGTGCACCTGCGAAGACGGGCCCCAACCCGTGACGAAGAGCGAGATCAAGCTTATTACTTCATGGAAGGTCGAATCCCGGCACAAGCTGGTGGTGCCCTCCACAGTCGACCCTGCCAAGCCCGATCCCGAGTTTCCCGCCAAGGTCGATGAGGTCGCCTCGATCACGCTCCAGTTCCGAAAACCCGTTGAGGAAGCCTTCGAAATCGACCGACCCGACCTGACCGCCTCCGGTTCCTTGGATACTCCCAAGAAGTAGCTGGAGGCCCCCCCCAGGGCTTCATCCGGGGGAGTCCGTCCGAAATTCCCATTCCGGTCCAAAAAGCCGTCCATAACCGGCGGCAATGGTCTTTGAATGTCCTATGATTGAGGAAGGGAACTTGGACGGACTGTGATGTCACCCACTGTAGAGCGCGCACCCACGAGCAGGTCATTCCGCCGAGGTCTGCACGTTTTAGCGCGAGTGCCACCAATCCTCTGCCTGATCGGCGCCCTGATCCACGGTCACCCGCATCTTGAGTCGAAGCCCACCCGAATTGAGATTACCGCTCCGCCGCTTGAAGTAGCCGCCACGGTGCCGGAACGAATCGATCAGCTCGCTGCGCCGCCCAACCTCGAATCGAGCCTCGCGCTCCTTCGGTCTCCAAGCCGGGCCGCCGATTGGCTGGGCGCCATCGTCGATTGCGAATCGCTGCTTTTGGACCCTGCGACCAGACAATCCGCGCTCACGCGGCTTGATGAAATCGCGCATTCCTACGTTGAGCCCGCCAACGTGCGGTATTCAGCGATTTTCATCATCGGGGATGCCGCGCCCGAAGTCGCCAAGGATCACCTCTGGGATTTGATCGTTCCAGAGCGCGGCAAGAGCGCCATCGCGGCGATCTTGGCACTGCTGATTGATGAGCACTTTTACAGCTCGCCGGAGTTGTGGCTCTGCCTTTTGACGGGCAAGCACGCCAAGCTCTTCTTCGACGAATCGGCCGTCGAGCGGGTTGAAGCGATCGACAGGGAACCAGGATCCCACGCACGGCTTTGGGATCTGTTTCGAGCCGTGGCAACAAGCAACGAGCACCGCCGTGAGTTCATGTCCCAGGGCTGGGGTTCGGATCTGGGTCCCGATCCCCTCAGCATTCGCATCGAAGGCGAGGAATTTCAGAATCGCGTCGTGGATGTCATCGCAGGCCAGCGGGGGGAGCAGGGGTCCGACGTGCTTTGGGGATTCCTGAGCGGCGCGTCCTGCGCACGGATGAAGGAAGTCATTCTTCAGGCAAACCAACCGGCCGAGGTCAGTCAGGGAGCCGTTGGCTGGCTCAACGATTACCGATTCCTGATGGACCATTACGGTGCCATCCCCAGCCACGAAGTAAGAATGATGGTGCTGGGGAAATTTGCGTTCGTTGGGTCTCCATATCAGGACGAGGTGTTGGAGCTGTACAAGAGGGCATTCAATCTCGAACCGGTCTCCCCCGAGGCATCCCAAGCGATGGCATATGGAGCGGTCCAGAACAGTAATGTGAAGCTGATCGAGTACTTGGGCGCCCTCGCATTCCACGCACAAGATCAGGAATTACGAGATGCCATCATGAAAGGCTTGGCGTTTATTCCGCGGGTTGGCGTTGAGGCGAGCTACGAGGCTTTCCGAAACTTGCTGTGCCATTCGGAAAAGGATGTCCGCATCCAGGCGCTCACCTGTCTCGCGAAGATCGAGGATCCACAGAGAATGGAGATCTTCGAGCGCGTCGCGAGTCACGACACTTCGGAAGAGGTCAGGAAGGCGGCTCAAGGCCTGGTCACGGTCCAGTTTCCTTGAGGTGGGCCTCCTCAATCAGGACTTGTGCTGGGGCAGCCCGCCGGGTCGCTCCGGTTCTGAGCATCTGCAATCCCCAATCCGCAATCCACAATTCGCAATCCACAATCGCTCGTGGTCCGCTAAGGCTTGGTCCTCTTCAGTCCTAGGTGATCGAGGAACTCGGTCAGCTCCTTCAGCCACTCCGCGCGCTGGACGTAGATCAGGTCGTTGTGGCCCACGCCGCTGTGCTCCGCGAACCATTTCGGCTGGGGCGCGGCCTCGAAGAGAGCTACGCCGTGGGCGAAGGGGATGATCTCGTCGTCCCGGCTGTGGACGACGAGCGTCGGGCACTTCGCGGCTCCGATCTTCATAAGGTTGTTCATCTCGGACTTGAGGAACCACTTGGCCGGGAAGAGCGGCACCGCGCGCGACGCGAGGTCGGCGACCGACGTGAACGAGGACTGGATGACGAGGCCCGCCGCGGGGACCCGGTAGGCGAGGTCGATGGCGCACGCGCCGCCGAGCGATTTCCCGAATAGCACGACCTGGTTCGGGGGCGCGCCGAGCCGGAGCGTCAGGTGGGCCCACGCGCCCTCGGCGTCCGCCAGGATCCCGGCCTCGCTCGGCGTCCCGCCGCTCTTCCCGTAGCCGCGGTAATCGACGCCGAAGACCGCGACCCCGATCGAGGCGAGCGCCTCGAAGACCTCGACGCGGTCGCTGATGTTCCCCGCGTTCCCGTGGAAGTAGAGAAAGGTGCAGCGGGGGTCGGGCGGCCGGGAGTGCCACGCGACGAGACGCGTGCCGTCGGAGATCGTGAATTCGACCTCGTCGATCGGGACGGCGGCCCGCTCGCGGTCCTTCCAGGACCCCTCGGGATAGCGCGTCGGGAAGAAGATGAACCGGTCGCCGAAGCCCATCGCGATCACCGCCAGCAGGATGAATGGAATGCCAATTCCGATAAGGACCGCACGCACGATCCGCGCCGGCCGGCTCCGCCACCACCCGACCCCATCGGTTTTCGGACCCGTTTGGATCCACCCTTGCGGTTGCCCCTCCATCTTCCCCTCAGGCTCGAAGCCGGAAGTTTCTGGAACGGGGAACGGGAATCGGGGAACGGGAAGCTGACCCTGCACCCCCATCGGACATCCTTTTCAGTCTACCGGAGTCGCCGATAGAATCCCCGGCCATGTCGAAAGTCGCCCGCTCGAAGGCCGGGATGGTCGTCGCCGCGCATCCGCTCGCCGCGGAGGCCGGTCGCGAGATCCTCGCCGAGGGCGGGAACGCGATCGACGCCGCGATCGCGGTCTCGCTCGCCATTGGCGTGGTCGAGCCTTTCGCTTCGGGCCTCGGCGGCGGCGGGTACCTGCTCGTCGCGCCGCGGGGCGACCCCGCGCAGACCGTCGCGGTCGATTTCCGCGGAGTCACCCCGTCGATCCAGACCGAGGAGCATTTCTACCCCAAGGGCGCGACGCTCCCGTGGACGCCGAAGATCGGGCCTTCGTCGGCCACGGTCCCCGGGCTCGGGCGCGCTCTCGAACTCGCTTTGAAGCGATGGGGGAGCGGGATTCCCCGGGAGCGGCTCGCGCGTCGGGCGATCGAGCTCGCTGAGAAGGGTTTCGAGATTTCCGAAGTCTACGCGTACGTCTCGGGTCTCTTCGAGGGAACGCTGCGCTCTTTCCCGGACGCCGCGCGAATCTTCATGAAGGACGGGCGGCGGTTCCACGCCGGGGAGCGGCTGGTGCAAAAGGACCTCGCGCGCTCGCTCCGGCGGATCGCCGAGGCGGGTTTCGAGGAGCTCCACACCGGCGAGATCGGCCGCGCGATGACGGCGGCGGCGAATGCCACGGGACCGGTCTGGGGGGATCGCGATCTCGAGCGTTACGAGGTCAAGATTCGCGAGCCGCTGCGAGGCGAAGTCGCGGGGGCGCGGATCGCCACGATGGGGCCTCCGAGCCGCGGCGGCGCGGGGATCCTCGCGGCGCTCGGCCGATTCGAAAAACACGGGCTCGCGCGGCTTGGTCACAATACCGCGGAGACGGTCCCCTTCATGGCCGAGACCTTCCGCGATCTCTTCCGGTCACTGGAGCCCGTGATCGGCGATCCGGACGTCTTCAAGGTGGACCTGTCGACGCTTGGTCTCGCCCCGGGATCGGCGCCGGTTTCGGGATCTCCGAGCACGACCCACTTCACGATCGTGGACAAGGCCGGGACGGTCGCGGCGATGAGCCAGACGATCGGCCACTTCTTCGGCTCGGGCGTCGTGGTGCCGGGGTGGGGGATCCTCCTCAACGACGACATCTCGGACATGGACCGGCGGCCCGGAGGGCGGAACAGCGTGGGTCCGTCGCGCCGATCGGTGAGCAACATGGCGCCGACGCTCGTCTTCCGCG
>DATHFI010000268.1:0-2074 GCA_035490275.1 Planctomycetota bacterium | reverse complement strand
TGCCCGCTGGTCCTGGGCCTCGGCGAGGGCGAGAATTTTCTCGCCAGCGACATCCCCGCCCTCCTTCCCTACACGCGCCGCATCGTTCCCCTGGAGGAAAACGAAATCGCCGCCATCGACCCCTCCGGGGTGCGGATCTTCGACCGGAAATTGAACCCCCGGTCGCGGCGTCCCCTCGAGATCAAATGGAACGCGGAGACGGCCGCGAAGGACGGTTATCCCCACTTCATGGCCCAGGAGATCGCAGTGCAGGGGGATTCCGTGGAGGCCGAAATCGAGGCCTGGGATCGGGGGGTCCAGAACGTCGCCATTCCCCGGGACGTGGATCGCGTCGCCGTCGTAGGGTGTGGCACGGCCTGGCATGCCGGGCTCGTGGCCAAGGTGGCCTTGGAGGAACTGGCCGGGATTCCGGTCGACGTGGGGTTCGCGAGCGAGGTCCGGTACGGTGATCACCCGTTCGGGAAGCGGACCCTGACCCTGGCCATTTCGCAATCCGGAGAAACCGCCGACACGCTCGCCTCTGTCCGGGCCGCGCGGGAGGCGGGGTCCACGGTCCTCGCCCTCACCAACACGCAGGGAAGCACGCTGGCCCGCGAAGCCGACCAGGTGATCTGCATGCACTCCGGACCCGAGGTCGGGGTCGCCGCGACGAAGACCTACACGTCGCAGCTCGTGAACATCCTTTTCCTCGCCCTCCACCTCGGCCGCGCGCGGGGGACGCTTTCCCAGGAGCGGCTCGACGAGCTCGTCCGGGAGGCCCGCAAACTCCCGGCCCAGGCGAGAAAGATCCTCCGCCAGGACACGCTCATCCGCAATTGCGCCCGGAAATTCCAGGAAGGGTACGGCTTCATGTTCATCGGCCGTCGCTACAACCTCCCCACCGCCTACGAGGGCGCCCTCAAGATGAAGGAGATCACCTACTTCCCGGCGGAGGCCTACGGTGCCGGCGAAATGAAGCACGGGCCGCTGGCGCTCGTCGACCACCGGATGGTCTGCGTGGCCGTCGCCCCGCGGGGGCGCGCCACGGAGAAGATGGTCTCGAATATCGAGGAGGTCCGCGCGCGAGGAGGGCACATCATCTCGGTGGCGACGGAAGGCGACCGCGCGGTGGCCGGGGTCTCGGACCAGGTCTTCGAAATACCCGCCTGCGAGGAGATGTTCTCGCCGATCCTGGCGGTGCTTCCCCTCCAGCTTCTGGCGTATCACCGGGCCGTCGGACTGGATCGGGATGTCGACCGGCCCCGGAACCTGGCGAAGTCGGTCACGGTGGAATGACGCCAGGTGCGGACAGGAGCCAACCTGCGGCGGGTCCCCAATGGAGGAGCGACTTCAGGGAAGGGACCTCCTCCGCGGCGGCTCCTTGCGCCGATCGGTTGGATCCTGATTCTGACCGGGTGCCTCCGGGGGCGTGAACCCCTCTCGCCGCCGGATCCGCCTCGCACGTCGCCGCCATTCATCCTCCTCCACGATTGGTTCGGCCGGAGTCCCGTGGCCACCCCCGCCTTCATCCGGGAGCACCGGGAGTTCCTCGACGCGAGCCCCTTCGACGGCCTCGCCGTTTACCTTCGGACGCCGGACCACCGGTTGAACGTCACCGCGACGGTCCTTAGCGCGACGGCGGTGAGCTACGGAGAGGTGGTCGACGTTCTCGACCCGCTCAAGGGCGTCGACCTCAAGTATCTGACCCAGAATTTCGCGGCGGTCGTCGGCGGCGCGCCTCCCGATTTCATGGAGGAATGGTCCATCCCGGTCCGCAATTTCGCCAATCTCGCGCGGGCCGCTCGCGAGGTCGGATTCAAGGGAATCTATGTCGACAACGAAACTTATGAGGCCCCTTGGGGCGATTACCCCGACGGTGTCCTCCATCGCGGGCGATCACTGCGGGAGTACCAAGACCAGGCCCGGCGGCGGGGCCGGCAGACCATGGAGGCGATGGTCGCCGAGTTCCCCGACATCAGCGTGATCCTGCTTCATGGCCCGTACATCTCGGAGCCCGGGGCGCCCTCGCCTCTTTTTCCCCGCTGGCAATCGAAGAATGAACTCCTCGGCCCTTTCTTCGCCGGTTTCGTCGAGG
>DATHFI010000267.1:0-3645 GCA_035490275.1 Planctomycetota bacterium | reverse complement strand
GCCAATGCTCCGACGACATCGCTCACGTGGGCGAAACAGCGCGTCTGACGTCCGTCGCCGAAAACCGAAATCGGGCGGCCCCGCAGCCCCTGCTCCACGAAGCGCGGCAAGACCATTCCGTACCGGCCCGTTTGCCTCGGTCCGACCGTGTTGAATAACCGCGCCACGACGACGGGAAGCCCGCGTTCCTTCCAGTAGGAGAGCGCCAAGAATTCGTCGACGAGCTTGGAAACGGCATAGGACCATCGCCCCTTCGTCGGGGGGCCGAGCACCGCGTCGTCTTCCTCCGAGAAGGGAATCCTGGTCGATTTCCCGTAAACCTCGCTCGACGAGGCCAGGAGCACGATGGCGCGGCGCTTCGCGGCGGCCTCGAGAACCACTTCCGTGCCGCGGATGTTGGTCTCAATCGTCCGAACGGGGCTCTGGACGATGAGCATCACCCCTACCGCCGCGGCGAGGTGGGCCACAACATCGGAATTCGCGACCAGCCTCGCCGTCAGCCGCTCATCGAGGATGGAACCTTCGACGAAACGGAAGCGGGGGTGACGGCGCACCAGGGCCAGGTTGGCCTTCGAACCCGTGGAAAGGTCGTCGACGGCAACTACGGGGTGTCCGTCCGCAAGGAGGCGTTCGCACAGGTGGGATCCGATGAAACCGGCGCCGCCGGTGACCAGGACGCGCATGGCGCGATGATATCGGAACCGGAGGGGAACCCGCCACAACCCGGACCGTCGTTCGCCCGCGTCGGGATTCCTCAGGCTACTTTTTTCACGGGCACCTTTTCGCCGCACGCGAAGGTCGCGCAGCCGCCGTTGAATTCCCAGCAGTCCGCGTGGTGCGCGGTGCGGCAGCGCCGGCACTGGACCCGGTTCCCCATCGGGATGGCGTGGGAGCAGACCTGGCACTTCGGATCGACGGCCGGCGCGGGCGAGGCGTCCTCCAGGATCTCGATCCCGTTCTCGCGCTGCCACACGAGGCAGATGCGGTCGTAGATCGAGTCGCACAAGGCGGCATAGAGCGACAGCTCGGGCTGTTCGGCGAGGATCCCCCGCTTCTGGAGGACGATCCGGCCGGAGGAGGTCGACAGGTGAATGTGGCCGTTCGCGAGCAGCTCGCGCAGGTCCTCCAGGGCTCGGCGGGTCCCGGGATCCAGGATGGTCTGCGCCGCCCTGGGGTCGTCCGCCTCGACCCGAAGGTGGCGGTCGAACGCGGCGTCGCCGGTCGTGATCCGCACGAGGCCGTGGATTTGCGACACCTCCAGCTCGCCGGGGAGGGCGGGGGCGATCTCGATCCGGTGGCGCCACTCCGGAGGGACGGCGTACGCGAGCCGGGTGAAGTACTCCTCGTTCCACCCGATGGACTCGCCGTGGACGCTGAGGACGGCGCGGGCCGCCCGGTGGAGGTAGCAGACGCGGGGTCCCTCGTATGGAGACCGGTCGAGGCGCCGGCCGTCCCGCTCGGCGGCGAAGGCGCCGTAGGCGCGGCGGAGATCCTCGAGATCGGCGCCGCCGATCCGGCGTTTCGCGAACCTGAAGGGGGAGGACGGGGCGGCGGCGAGGAGATCGCGGTCCCGGAGCGCGGCGCGGGAATCGGACCACGACGGCCGGGACCAGCGCATGGCGTTGATCAGGACCAGGATGAGGAGGATTACCGCGAAGGCTTCCATGAGCGCGTTTTCACCCGCCGTGTCATTAGACCGGCCTTCACCCTGAATGATACATCAAATCGACGCGCGGGGTTCGCGGGGCGGCGGGACCAAAAAAAAGACCCCCGGGGTCGGCCCCGGGGGTCGGGAGATTCGGGCGGTTACGAGCCGAAGACGTCGTCCAGCTTGTTCTTGGCGGCCTGGCCGAAGTCCTTGGAAATGGACTCCGCCTCGCTCTTCCGCTGGGCGATCTCGTCGAAGAGGGTGCCGAGCTTCATGGCGACCTGGCCCGCGTACAGCCGGACCATTCCGAGGGTGGTCTTGTCGTCGAAAATGATCGACAGGATGGTGCGGTCCCCCACCAGGCTGAGCTGGATGTTGTCCTTCTTGCCCTGGTGGAACATGATCGAGAACTCCTCTTCGCCGAGGAGCTTCGCCATCTGCTTGGTGGCCGCGAAGGAGCCCGCGACGAGGGCCGAAATGGTGTCCATGTCGTACGTCGAGGCCTCGCCGCTCTTGGTGACCAGGTGCCCGTCCTTGTCGACCAGGAGGGCGCACTTGGCGTTGGCGCTTTTCAGGAACTGGAGCAGGACGCGGTCGATCTTCTCGATGTCTTCCTTGTAGAAGACAAGACGGGAGGAGCGCATCCCCTCGTCGGACTTGCCCATGGCCATTCGCAATCCCTCCTGT
Source organism: Planctomycetota bacterium (assembly GCA_035490275.1). Classification (GTDB taxonomy): domain Bacteria; phylum Planctomycetota; class MHYJ01; order MHYJ01; family JACPRB01; genus DASRJF01. The sequence continues at coordinate 1,310 of DATHFI010000267.1, read as the reverse complement.
CGCTTAACTCTACCACGCGGAGCGGGGTTTACAACCCATTTTCCGCCCCGGCGGCCCGGTTACTTCATTCTAAGGACGAAATAGGCCGCCGCCGCCCCCACGACGAGCAGGATGAGGATAATCGCGACCCATTTTCCGGCGCCGCCGCCGCCGCCTCCTCCTCTCGCCGGCTTTTTCGAGGTGGCCGGGGCCGGCCTGGCGGTCGCCGGGGCCGGTTTGGCGGATCCATGCGTGGACCGACCCGCCATGGGCGACGGCTTGGCGGACGGGGTGGACTGCGCGCGGGCCGCCGGGACCGGAGCGGGCCTGGGCGCGGGGGCCGAGGGCTTGGACGCGGCCGCCACCGGGGCCGGAGCGGGCCGTGGAGCGGGCGCCGGAGCGGCGGGTTTCGCCGTCGCGGGCTTGGCCGCCGGCGGGGGCGCCGGAACGGCCGTGGCTCCCGCCGGCTGCTTGCCGTAGTCGTCGTTGAGCCGCTCGATGATCATCTTCGAGAGGCCCTTGAGGGTCTGCATGACCCCTTCGCCCTTCACGGCCACCGCCTCGTAGGTCGGGATCTTCCACCGGTTGAGCTTGTTGTCGAGCTCCGCCACCGGCATCGCCGCCGGGAGGTCGCGCTTGTTGTACTGGATCACGAAAGGGATCTTCTTCGGGTCCAGGTTGTAGTCCTTGAGGTTCTCCTCGAGGTTCTTCAGCGAATCGAGGTTGTCGCTCATGCGGTTCGGGTCGGAATCGGCCACGAACACGACGCCGTCCGCGCCCTGGAGGACAAGCTTGCGGGTCGAGTTGTAGTAGACCTGGCCCGGGACGGTGTAAAGGAAGAACTTGGTCTTCATGCCGGCGACGGAGCCGATGTCGAGGGGCATGAAATCGAAGAAGAGGGTCCGGTCCTGCTCGGTCGCGATCGAGGTGAGCTGGCCGGCGATGCCCTGGCCCGCCTTCTGGTGGATCAGCTCCAGGTTCGTCGTCTTCCCGCTGAGGCCGGGGCCGTAATAGACGATCTTGCAGTTCACTTCCCGGCGCGCGAAATTGATCTGAACCATAAATCCTATTGAGTCCCTGGCCCGCCGGCGGCGTGCGCCCCCACCCCTATGTCGTGAGAGTCTTGATCTTCCGGGCCGCCGAGCTGATGGACAGCAACGTGAAGTCCAAATTGATGGATTTGTCCAGGACGACCACGAGGTAGGCGTCCCCGGTGTCGTGGAAGATCATCTTTCCGAACGAGGAGTTGGAGATGAACTTCGAGAATTCGCGGGACCCGGCCGCCCGAAGCGCCCCGTTGATGTCCTGGACGGTGCTCGACGCGACGGCGC
>DATHFI010000266.1:0-3413 GCA_035490275.1 Planctomycetota bacterium | reverse complement strand
GAAGAGCTCACCCACGGCGATGCGGGCGAAGAAGCGGGCGACGGCGAGTTTCTGACGGGCGAAGGCCCGGCCCGCGTAGTACGCGGCCCGGTCGGGCTCGAGGCGGATCGCCTCGGTGTAGTCGGCGATCGCGGTTTCCAGGTCGCCTCGTCCCGTGAAATCGCCGCCGGGCATCCGCGAAGCGATCAGCGCGGCGCGCGCTTCCCCGCGTCCCGCCCTCGCCCCGGCGGAGCGCGGGTCGGCCTTGACGGCCTCGTCGAAATCCTGGATCGCGGCCTTCCCGAGCGCCTCGAAATCGCCGCCCTTGTCGGCCGCCTGGCGGGCCGCCTCGAGCCGGGCCAGCCCGCGAAGTCGGGGCGTTTCGGCGTCTCCGGGAGGTTGGGCCGGAGCCTTGACGGGTTGGGCGGTCTGGGGAGGCGTGCGGTCGGGCTCGGGAGCCGCGACCGGCGCGGGTGCCGGATCATGAGTCGCCGGCCTGGAACTGCAGGCGGCAAGCGAAAGGGCGGTCACGATTCCAATGAGTGCCGGGCGCATCTGCCGTCCAGTGTAACCAGCCTCGACTCGCGCATCAACCCGATCACGCACCGCCCGCTCATCGTCGCCCGACCCAAGGAAACGGCCCGATGAAGGAGGTTTGAGTCCCCCATCGGGCCGGTGGTGGTGGTCGAGTATCGATCCCTTGTACAGCCATCCCCCGGATTGTTTTTCGAGAAAATGCGAGGCGCCCTGAGAAATCCGGGGCGCGGCCGCGTATTTCAGGGCATGGTCGAAGGCCCTCCACCGAAGGGGCGATCGGGCGGGCCGATGAATAACGTTGCATTAAGGTTCAATTCCTGTAACACAGATAGGAATCTGCCGGTATATTTCTAATGACTCGAAATCCCATTCTGGATTCACTCCCATGAACTTGAAGCCCTGGATCTTCGGCGCCTTCGCCTTCCTGGCCGCCGGCCCGTCCGCCCCGGGCGCGCCCCAGGAAGAGTTCCTCGACTTCATCAGGCTCGCCGAGCAGCTCGAGTCGGACATGAAGAGCGTCGAAAAGGAGACGGACCATTTCGTCATCAGCGCCCCCCGCTCGGCCGCCGAAGTGATGGCGCCCCACGCCGAGACCCTCTGGAATTTCTTCGCCGAGACGCTCGGGGTGTCGCCCAAGGACCGCATCAAGATCGAGTTCTACCTGAGCCGGAGACAGTTCGCCAAGGAGGTCGCCCCCGGGACCTACGAACGGTACGACCCGGAGGCGGGCGTCCTCCACTTTCTCTTCGACTACGACTGGCGGCGCGACCTCGCCCGCGGGATCGCCGAGGCGTTCCTCCACAAGCTCGCGCCCGAGCGCGCCGCGGCGATGCCTCCCGCCCTCAAGTACGGCCTGAAGGTCTACCTCGGGAACTACGACGGCCGGATGGACGCGACCGCGTTTCACACGCCGGCCACCGGTCACCTCCATATCGCCCGCCGTGCCCAGGTCATGTGCTCCCGGGGCAAGCTCGTCGAAGGGAAGAAACTCGAGGATCTGAAGGCCGAGGAGGTCCCCGGATTCGAGCCCGGAACGTGGGCGCTCGCGGGCTACCTGATGAACGCGAAGGGCCGACGCGACGCCCTCAAGACCTGGCTGGCGGCGTACGTGGAGGGCAAGGATCCCGGCCCGATCATCCCCACCCCGGGGGAACTCGCGAGATGGGTCTCCTCCATCGAGGCGAAGGTCCCCGACCGCGAGGAGGGGAAATACCTGGTGGGCGAGACGCAGTTCTACACGATCTACGTTCAGAAGGGGACCGCGCGGAAGAAGCCGGCGATGACCGACAAGCAGATCCTCGAGGACCTGAAAAAGCGGATGGACCTGATCTTCGTCAAGTATGCGCTCGCCTTCAAGGTCGAGGCCTTCAATCCGCGGCGGCCGAAGGTCTACTACTACAAGGACGAGGGCTCCTACATCGGCGCCGGCGGCAGCTCGCAGACGCTCGCGCACTACCTGCCCATCTCCAAGACGGTCGTCGCCTACGAGAACCCGGAAGGGAAAGTCGTCACCACCTTCCACGTCCTCGCCCACGAGGGATGCCACCAGTTCTTCGATCTCTCCTTCCCGGGGTTCTACGGCGCCGAGGACACCCCCACCTGGTTCAGCGAAGGCCTGGCCGAGTGCTTCGGCTCCTGCGAGATCCGGGGAAGCGACCTCGTGATCTTCACCATGTCGGGCTCCGCGGCGGAGAACGCGCCCATCATCCGCGAGGTGGTCAAGCAGGGAAAGGCCGCGTCGCTGAAGGACCTGCTCGAAGTGGACCACGGCAACTTCATGCGGAACGCCCAGATTCTCTATCCGCAGTCCTGGAGCGTCTGCCACTTCCTGTGGAACGCGGGCTACAAGGAAGTGCTCGTGCGGCTGATCGAGGGGTTCAAGCGGGGCCGGCCGCGCGACGAGGTCTACAAGGAGGCCTTCAAACGCGACGGGAAGACGATCGACCTCGATTCGCTCGATCGGGAGTGGACGGAGTATGTGAAGAGGCTCAAGTAGATAGCGTTCAGCCGACCGCGGTCAGCATTCAGCTAAGAAGCGTTCAGCCTTCAGCGGTCAGCCAGAAACTGACTGGCGGTTTCGACACCAATTCCCAGTGAGATGATCTGGGTGTCTCGAAGCTCGAAGCTTCTGAAACTGGGATCTGGGATCTGGAGACTGGAAGCTACACCATCACCGGCAGACGATGCACCGGGCGGAGCGCCCGGGGAGCGGCGCGGGCACCGCGCGGCCGCAATCGGGACACGAAGCGACGCTGGGGACGTCGTAGTAGATGAATTCCTCGCGCGTTCCGAAGATCTGGGCGATGCCGCCGCAATGGGGGCAGAAAACGTACGCGCCGCCTTCGGCGAGATGGCGCCGGGGGAGACGCCCCCGATCCTTCATGGGCATGCCGCAGGCGGAATGAGGGCACATGAGGCCCACCAAGGGCTCCAAGAAGGCGACGGCCCGCTCCACGCAATCCTCCAAACCCCGCTGTCTCTCTCTACCGGAAGCCCGGCGAACCCTTTAGAGAGAAAATGAAATGTGATCGCATGATTTCGGGACGACCGTCCCGCGCGAAGTGGGGAGCCGGGGGTTACTTCTTGGGCTCGGGAGGCGGCTCCTCTTCCTTCCCCGGGAAGATCGCGAAGCCGACTTCTTCCGCCGCCGCGGCGAGGGCCAGGTCCTTCGCGGTGTCCGGCATCATGAGCACGGTGACCGTGGAGGCCGAGTAATCCATGTCCACCCTCAGCACGCCGGCGATTCTCTCGAGGCAGTCGCGGAGTTTCTCGGTGGGAGTCCCCTTCTCGAACGCCTCGAAGGAAAGCGTGCGCAGGCGGTGCGACCGGAGGGCCACGAACTTGAATCCCGCTTCCTGGAGCGCCGTCGCGAACCCGCGAGGGTCGAGGTGCTTCAC
>DATHFI010000265.1:0-6114 GCA_035490275.1 Planctomycetota bacterium | reverse complement strand
AGCGCCAAAGAACTTCCTGATCGCGGAGGCCACGCGATTGACGCCCTCCTCGCCCAACTCCGGATAGATCGGCAGCGAGAGGACTTCGGCGGCCGCGCGCTCCGATTCGGGGAATCGCCCGCGCTTGTGCCCAAGGGACGCGAAGGGCGGCTGGAGGTGGAGGGGCAGGGGGTAGTGGACGCCCGTTTCGATTCCCTCCCGGTCGAGGTGTTCCCGCAGTGCGTCGCGTTTCGGGGTCCGGATCACGTACAGGTGCCACACCGAGCCGGGATCGGCCGTCGGCAGCGTCAACGGCAATCCCTTTAACCGTTCCTGGTAACGGGCGGCGAGGGCGCGGCGACGATCGTTCCATCCGTCGAGACGCGGGAGCTTCACGTTCAACGCGGCGGCCTGGAACTCGTCCATCCGGTAATTCCAGCCGAGGAGGCCGTGCTCGTACTTTGAGGTGCGGCCGTGATCTCTTCTCAAGCGGACGTCCTGGGCGACGTCCGCCTTGCTGGTGACGACCGCGCCTCCGTCCCCCACGGCCGCGAGATTCTTCGACGGGTAGAAGCTGAAGGTGGCCGCCTCTCCGAACGAGCCGACGCGTCGGCCCGCATGGACCGCGCCGTGCGCCTGGGCCGCGTCCTCGATCACGAGAAGCCTGCGGCGCTTCGCGATGTCCGCGATCGCCGTCATGTCGCAAGGCGTCCCGAACAAGTGCACGGGCAGGATCGCTCGGGTCTTCGAGGTGAGGCCCGCATCGATCTTCCCGGGATCGAGATTGAAATCGCCGGGGCGGATGTCGGCAAAGACCGGGGTCAGGTTGGCGTGCAGAAGCGCCGTGCCCGTGGCGACGAAAGTGAAGGGCGACGTGAGGACCTCGTCGCCCGGCTTCAGGCCGCAGGCGAGGAAGGCGAGGTGGAGCGCGGCGGTGCCCGAATCGACGGCGATCGCCTCCTTCGTCCCGCAATACCTGGCGAACGCCTCCTCGAATCGGCGCGTTTCGGTTCCTTGGATGTAGCGGCCCGAGTCGAGGACGCGCGCGATCGCCTCGGGAAGCTCCGAACCGAGCGACCGGTGGGACGCGAGCAGGTCCACGAGCGGAATGCGGGAACTCATCCGGCCTCTATGTATCAGGTTGCGCGAGGTCCGGCAATCAACCCGCCCGCGATGTGGGCGGCAAAGGCGGCGTTCGTCGCGACGTACCGGCGCCACAGGCGGGCGGGGTCCTGCGAGAGGCGCCAGGCCCATTCGAGACCGAAGCGCTGAAGGGATTTCGGCGCGCGCGTGAACCGGCCCGCCAGGATCTCGAAGGCCGCGCCGACGCAAGCGATGAGCGGGACGCGGATCTGATCGCGGTGGTGGAGCGCCCACACCTCCTGCTTCGGCGCCCCCAGCGCGACCCAGAGGATGTCGGCCCCGCTGTCGTTGATACGGGTCAGATCGGAGGGCGGAATCTTCCGATCGAAGGGCGGAGACTCCATTCCGGCGATCCGCGAGGGATCGAGCCGCCGCCCCAGGTCGGAGAGCACTTCTGGGGTGGAGCCGTAGAAGTAATGGCGGAAGGGCTCCGCGAGGTATCGAAGCATCAGGTCGTGGCCGTGGATGCGGGGGCCGAGGGGGCGCCCCGCGAGTTTCGCGGCCCAGACGACCGGAACGCCGTCGGGCCACGCGATGAAGGCCTCGTTGACCGCGCGGCGGACCTCGGGGTTGCGCCGCGCCTCCGTGTACGTGTGGGCGTTGACCGCCGCGAGGATGAGCCCGCTTTTCCGATCGCGGACCGCATCGCGCGACGCCCGGATCATCTCCTCGGGAGTGGCGCGCGTCACGCGCACGCCGAACAGGTCGATTTTGGGGAGCATTGGTGTTGCCGGGAGTATTATTAGCAAAATTCATGCGATCCACGTGCCGGGTGATTCTCGCCAGCCCGCTCCCTCCTCCCTACACCGGCGTGGAAGTCCTGACATCGCACCTCCGAAACGTGCCTTTGGGGGAGGGTTTCGTCGTCGAAACCCCGTTTCCTTCGCGGGGCCGGCCCGCCCGCGAGAAGGGGGAATTTTCGCTGCGTAACATCCTCAAGACCCTGGACGACCTCGCCCGGCTCTGGCGTTCCCTGGGCGCTCCCGGCCCGCGCGTGGTCCTGACGAACCTCGTTCAGAATTCCGCGGGATTGCTGCGGTACGGCGCCTTCGTCCACGCCGCCCGATTGCGTCACGCGCCGGTCGCGGTGATCTCCCACGGCGACGGGTTCTCGTCGTTCTGGGAGGGCGCGCCCCGATGGCTCCGATGGTGGGTCCGCGGGGTCTTCCGTCGGATGGATCGCATCCTGCTCCACGCGCCCGCGCTCGCCCGGCAGTACGGCGAACTCGCGGAAGCCCGGAGGTTCGTGCATGTCGCCCCCGGGATTCCTTCGCCCGCCGGGTCGGCGGCTCGATCGGGCAAGGATCGCCTCCGCATCTGCTTCATCGGGTACCTCACCCGCGCCAAGGGGGCGCACGACCTGATCCGGGCCGCTTTCGAAATCCTCAAGGAACGCGACGTCGAGTTCCACTTCATCGGCGACCACATTCCGGTCGAGCGCAACGTCCGCCTCGCCGCCGGAGGAGACAACCGGGCCGAACTGCTCCGGCTCGTGGGAGACAAGCCCGACCCGCGGCTCGTATTTCACGGGCCGCAGCCCGAGGCGGAGAAATGGCGGATACTCGGAAGCTCCGACATCTTCGCCCTGCCTTCCTACTCCGAGGCGCTCCCCGTCGCGGTCCTCGAGGCGCTCGCGTGCGGACTCCCGCAAGTCCTGACTCCGGTGGGAGGCATTCCCCAGACGGTGGAGGAGGGGGTGCAGGCGCTCTTCGTGCCGGCCGGAGATTTAGCGCAGTTGCGCGCGGCGCTGATGCGCCTCATCGACGACGCCGGGCTCCGGCGGCGGATGGGCCAGGCGGCCCGGCGACGATATGAGGATCGTCACACTCCGGAGCGATACGGACGGCGGCTGCGCGAGGTATTCGAGGGGATGATCGATGGCCCTTGCTGACCGCCGGACTCTCCGACTGGGCGGAGAACTGGTGTGGGTCGGACTCGGGCAGGGCCTCGCGGCGCTCGGCGCGCTTGTCGGCGTCCGGGTGATGACGGGCCTTCTCCCGCCCGCCGCGTACGGCGAGGTGGTCCTCGGAATGACGGTCGCGTTGCTCGCCCAGCAGGTCTTCTTCTCGCCGGCCTACCACACGGCCTTCCGGTTTTACTCGCCCGCGGCGCAGAAGGGGACGCTGCCGGTGCTTCTCGCGGCCTCGCGCCGACTCACGTTCAAGTCGATCGCATGGATGACCGTCGCGGGAATCGGCGGCGGACTCCTGCTGATCCTGACCGGTGAATCCCGCTGGCTGCCGATCCTCGGCCTGGCCGCGCTTTACGCGATCGTCACCGGGGCGGGTTCCGTCTTCGACGGATTCCAGAGCGCGGCGCGCCATCGCCCCGTCGTGGCGTTGCACGAGGCGGGTGCGCAGTGGCTCCGGTTCCCGCTCGCGGCGGGAGTGGTCCTCTGGCTGGGGGCCACGAGCGCGGCGGCGGTCCTCGGCTTCGCCCTTTCCTCGGTGATGGTTTTCGCTTCGCAGTATTACTTTTTCCGGGCGAAAATCCGGCCCCGCGGACCGATCGACGCGGACCCCGCCGACGTTCGGGAGGAACTGGCGCGTATTCTTCCCTACGGACTCCCGTTCGCCGCGTGGGGTCTTTTCTCGTGGCTGCAGCAATCTTCGGACCGCTGGTCCCTGCAGGCGACACAATCGACGGCGACGGTCGGCCTGTACGCCGCGCTTTTTCAGATCGGCTATTATCCCATGTCCTTCCTGTCCCAGGTCCTGACCCAATGGACGGCGCCGCACCTGTTTCGCCAGGCCGGGGACGCCTCCGACCCGGCGCGGCTCGCGCGGGCACGCCGGGTGAACCTCGCGCTCGTGGGAGTCATGCTGCTGGCGACCGCGGCGGCGGCGGCCGTCGCGTGGGCGTGCCACGATCTCATCTTTTCGATCCTGGCGGCTCCGGCGTACCGGGGGGTGTCGAAGTACCTTCCGTTCATGATCCTCGGCGGCGGGCTCTTCGGGACGGGCCAGGCGGCGGCGCTTCTATATCTCACGACCGGGGATTCCCGCCGTCTCGCGGGACCCAAGATCGCCACGTCGGTCCTCGGGATCGGCTTCAACATCGCCGGCGCCGCCCTCTGGGGGTTGCGGGGGGTCGTGATCGCGGGGATCGCGTTCGGTATAACGTACTGCGTGTGGATCTTCCTGGCCCTCCGGCGGGACTCCGGAACCGCGCGTTCGCCGGACGCGTCATGACCGAGACGCGGCACTCCCGCCCGAAGCGCCATCCCTGGCTCCGCCTCGCGGCGCGGTGGATGGAGCAGATCGCCGACCCCCGCCGGGCCGTGCGCGGCATGGGAGGGATGCTCCGCTACTTCGCCGATTGGCGCCGGTACCGGCGGCTGCCCGGATCGGAGCCGCTCGCGCTGATCGACGCGACGCCCCAGCTTCATGACCGGTCGACGTCCACCCCGGTCGACCCGCACTATTTTTTCGCGCACGGATGGGCGGCCCGCCGGATCCTGAAGGAGAAGCCGGCCCTCCACGTCGATGTGGCCTCGCACCACATGTTCGTGAATCTCCTCGCGGCGGCGGTTCCCGTCGTCTTCGTCGACTACCGGCCGCTGCGGGCCCGGATCGACGGACTCCAACCGCTCGGGGGAGATCTGCGCCGCCTTCCTTTTCGAGATCGCTCGATTGCCTCCCTCTCGTGCCTGCACGCCGCGGAGCACGTCGGGCTCGGCCGGTATGGAGACCCCCTCCAGCCCGATGGGACGCGCCGGGCCGCGCGGGAGCTGGCCCGGATCTTGGCGCCGGGTGGATCGCTCTATTTCGCGCTCCCCGTGGGACGTCCACGCGTCTGCTTCAACGCCCATCGCATCCACGATCCCCGCACCACGGCGCAACTGTTCCCCGAACTATCACTCGAGGAATTTCGGGCGGTCGACGACGACGGGACGCTTCGCGGACCGGCGCAGCCCGCCGAGTTCGCCGATCGCGACTATGCCTGCGGGCTCTACCGGTTCAGGCGACCGGAGAAGCCGGCGGGCCGGGGAAAGCCGTGCTGAAGAGCCTCCTTCAATTCAATCAGCACAATCGCGATGCCTGGGTCGCGGCGCAAGCCTCCCGGATTCCCGAGGGGCGGCGCATTCTCGACGTGGGCGCGGGCCCGGGACGCTATCGCCACCTGTTCGCCCACGGCGAGTACCGCGCGCATGATTTCGGCCGGGAGCCCGGCACGATCGGCCAGTACACGAAGCTCGACTACGAGTCGGACATCACCGCCATTCCGGTGCCGGACGGCTCCTTCGACGCGATCCTGTGCACGGAGGTGCTGGAGCACGTGCCCGATCCCGTGAGGGCGCTTCGCGAGATGGCGAGGATCCTCCGGCCGGGGGGCCGGGTCATCCTCACGGCGCCCCTGGGCTCCTTCCTTCACCAGGAACCGTTTCACTTCTACGGCGGCTACACGCCGCACTGGTACCGGAAGTTCCTCCCCGAGTGCGGTTTCCAGGAGATCCAGGTGGAGCCCAACGAGGGATTCTTCAGCTGGTTCGGGCAGGAGACCCAGCGGTTCAGCTCGCTCCTCGCTCCCTGGCGGACCGGCCGCGCGGGATGGCGATGGCCGTTCCTCACGCTGATCTGGCTGGTCACCCTGCCCGGAGCCCGGCTCTTCTTCCCGCTCCTCGGCCGCTTTCTCGACCGGGCGAAGCTCGAATCGATCGCAACCGTCGGCTACCACGTCACCGCCGTGAAGGGGGGTGCGCGGGGTGCTTGAGGGAGTCAAAAAGATCCTATTCCGGGTTCCCGCGCTGCAGGAGGCATGGAGCCGGATCCGCGCCCGCGATTTCGAGCGGACCTACGCGGCGCGGCGGGACGGGTACGCGCGTCGCGCGGAGGAGCGCGGCCTCGTTTATCGGGAATCCGAATCCGTGGCGGCGATCCGCGACCGCCTTGCGCGGCGGAGACACCCGCCCCCGCGCCGGAGAGTTGGAGAAGTCCACACCTTCGCCTTCGTGCCGCGCATCAGCTGGCACGCCTCGCTCATTCCCGACCT
>DATHFI010000264.1:0-2735 GCA_035490275.1 Planctomycetota bacterium | reverse complement strand
CCGGCCCGATCAGGAGCGCCGACCCCGCGACCTTCATCCCGAACGGCGATTCGGCCCTCTCGTCCTCTTTCAGGAGCGTCGTGAACTTGAACTCATGCCGTTCGAGGTACCGGCGCACCTTCCGTTCCTTCTCGAAACCCGACTGGTACGCCAGCACGACTAGACCCCGCGACTCGCCGTCCCGGCGTAATTGCTCCAGTTGAGGAAACTCCTCAACTTCTTCGCGTCCTCATCAGGGGAACGACCACGTGATGAAGAGCACCGGCTGGCCGCGCCAGGCGGAGAGCTTCACCGACTTACCCTCGAGGTCCTTCGCCTCGAAGTCGGGCGTGTCCGCGCCCACGGCGATCAGCTTTTTTTCGAAATCCTCCCACATCGTGCTTCGCTTCGTGGCCGCGGGCGGCTCGAATCGAAACGCGCCCTCCTCCGCCTTCGGGTTCAACTCGATCTTCCCGTAATCCGCGGCGAGGTAGAGCTCTCCCGCCACCGTCCGCTCGATCCTGCGCACCGTGGACGACCCGTCGATCCACAGACGGTACCGCACGTCGGACGTGTACCGGACGCGCCACTCGATGACCGAGCATGGCGTCCCGTTGAGGCGATCGGACGTCTGGCGGAGATCCGCCGTGAGCTCCATCCAGCGCGTGAGAGGCTCGCCGAAGAAGAAGAGGCGGACTGGGTCGTCGTAGAAACCCGCTGCTGGGTCGGGATCCTGGGGGCGGCAGGTGTACTGGCGGTCCTTTTCCTTGGGATAGAATCCCCACTCGTTTTTTCCGTCGAGAACGAAAATGCCGGCGTCGTCCCGGCCGTAATCCGCCTTGTAGGCGCCTTCGAGTCGCACCAGGTTGGGGCGCTTGAGCTGGATCTTGCATTCGAATCGCGTGATGCCCGCGCTGTCCTTCAGGTGCCAGGTGGCCGGGTAGGCGACACTCTCCGCTTTCTTAAGGGCTTCGGAGGCCAGCTTCAGCGTCTCCCGCGCCTCCTTCTCGCCTCCGGCAGGCGCGGCGGGGCCGGGCGGTGGAGCCGCCAGCCCGATCAATTTGTTCACCGCCGCCTTGAGCTCGTCATTGAGAAGGGTGGCGAGCGTCACCTTGCCGTCCTTGTCGATCAGGTACAGGCTTCCCCAGATGTCCGCTCCATACGACGCGGCGGTCGCCGGGTCCCTGGGCCGCACGAGACGGAACGTGTGCTTCTTCGGATCGTAGGTCGCCTCCTTCTTTCCGCTGGAGACGGCCAGGACGATGACGCCGCGCGCGCCGAAATCGTCGTGGAACTCCTGCGCCCGATCGAGCTCCGTCGGATGGGCGTATTTCCCGAAGACCAGGACCACCGGCTTTCCCCGGAGGTCGGAGAGCTTGATCGGCGCGCCGCCCCGGTCTACGGCCTCGAAATCGGGAGCCGGCGATCCAACGGCAAGGTGGCGCGCGCCCGGCCGCTCATTGGTCAAGTCGCGCCAGTTGGCCCCGGGCTTGAACGCCAAGTGCGAGGCGGGAAAAATCGGGGCCAGGTTGAAGCTAGCGAATTTCGTCGTCAAAATTCCGGTCCGGCCCTGGCTCGTCCATTCATTTGCCAATTGCCTCGGGTGGCGGTCCGCATCGATCCACAACTTCAGTTTCTGGCGGTATCCGGAGGATTGGCCGAGGGTCCAGCCGATGACGTCGCACCGGACTCCCGCGAGGTCCTCGGTGGCCAGCGTCACGTCGGTAGACTCGCCGAGAACCAGCGGAGATCCGCTCTGGAAGAAAAGCGACGCGAACGGGTCGGTGGTGCCGAGGTTCTGGGTGGGGCCGGACAGCATGGGGAATTTGCGGTAGGTCCGTTCGGAGGATTCCATGAACCACACGTCGGATCCATCGCAGAGGATGAGGTTGGTCGCCTCCGCCTCGGACTCACCGGTCGCCCTCCGCATCAAGTTCGGACGCTTCAGCGCGCAGAATTCGCGCCGCACCGGGCCGACAGTGGACTCGGTCGTCAATTCGTAGCTGACAGCCTCCACCTTGCGGAAGGCCTCCTGGACGCCCTCGAGGAGCTTCTGGGCTTTTTTCCCGGCTTCCGTGGTCGGGATCGACTTGCGGCGCCACTCGTTCGGGTCGGCGACCTTCGAACCCGGGGGCGGGGTGAACGCGAACGTCTGGTCGGTTATTTTTGGAGCCAGGTCGATCTTCGCGTACTCCGTGGTGTGCGTGTAGATCGTGTCCCTCCACTCGTACTGCTTGACGAATCGCCGGGGGAGGCGGTCGGGCCCGATCCAGAGGGTGAAGTCCGCGCTCTCCACGCGATCGTTGGGGCTCTTGGCTTTCCAGGTGATGACGTCGAACGGTGTCTCTCCCTCTTTTTCCTGCCGAATTTTGACGTCGCGCGCTCCCTCCAGGATCTTCTGGGGACCGTCCCCCACGTAAAGGGCGTTGAGCGGTCCGTCGCGGAAGAGGAAGTCGTAACCCTCCTGGGGATACTTGCTGTACTCGTTCTTCTTCCGATCGAGCTGCCACAGGTTCGAGCCATCGAGGATGGTGAGCATGTCGGAGTTCTTCCCGGTTAGGTCCCAACGCAACCGGTTGGGACGGAGGAGGACCATCGTCGCCACGTTCTGGCCGTAGGGCTCCTTGGAATTCTCGGAGACCTGGGTGGTGGAAGCTTCGTAGGCGAGGGCGGGGGCGGCCTTGAACTTCCCGGAGGATTCCTCGAGAAGGGCACGCGCGCGCGCCGCGTCCTCCTGGGTGAGGAGCGCCAGCAGG
>DATHFI010000263.1:0-2068 GCA_035490275.1 Planctomycetota bacterium | reverse complement strand
TCGGCGCCGGCGCCGGCCTGCGGCGGATCGAGGCGGCCGCCGCCTTGGCCTTCTCGAGGTATTGAGTCACGGTCGGCCCCGTCTCCCCCTCCCCCATCCGCGTCTCCCCGGGGAATCGCGCCTCCATCCGCCGAAGCTCCTCCGTGAGCCGCTCGCCGTCGCCAGACTTCTCGAGGAATTCGTCGAGCCGCGCCTGGAGGGCGGGCGTCCACCGCTTCGGGGCCCGGTCCCGCAGGTCGCGCAGCGCGGAGGCCGCCCGAATCCACTGCGACTTCCCCGCCGCGCCTTCGGCGATCCGCCGGAACGCCTCGGCCGCCGCCGCGCTGTCGGGATAGAGATCGGCCACCGCCTTCAGGCCCTCGGGCGATCCCTCCCCGGCTTTCGCCAGCTCCCGCTTCGCGGTCCGCTCGACCGTCTCGTACGCCTCGGGTCCGTACTTGGCGACGATCGCGGCGATGCGCGTCGAGGCGAACTTCCACGTCTTGACCCAGAGCGATCCATCCTCGAGCTTCAGGAATCCCCGGCGGGATCGGAGGATGAGATCCTGGTATTCCTCGACGGCCCGCTTCGCCCACGACCGGCTCCGTTCCGGATTCGCCTCGAGGCTCGCGGCGACACCCTCGCATGTTTTCGCGAGAAGCCGGCCCGCCTCGGTGGAAGTCGGCTCGTCCCACGCGAAGTCGCGGGCGCGGCGGAAATGGCCGGCGGCATCCTCGAGCTTGCCCGCGCCGGAGGCCTCGACGCCCCGCTTGAGGAAGATGCCGTGCAGCTCGGTCCGCACCTGGCGGGCCCGGTCCGTCCAGGCCGGATCGCCCACGGCGGCGTCGAGGAAGGCCAGGTACCAGTCGGCGGCGTCCGACCAGCGGTCGTTCGCCCGCATCAGGTCGCCGTAGTCGAGAAGCGAGGAGGGATTGGGCGGGCTCTGCCGGAGGCGCCGCAGGTACTCCGCCTTCACGACTTCCGAATCGGTGAGGATGCTGAGCCGGGTGGGCGATGCGTAGATCAGGTAGTTGCCTCCCCGGATAATGTTGCCCCCCTCCCCGAGCGGCCACCAGAGCGTGGCGTCGAACGATTTCCAGGACTTGACCCCGTAGTAAATGCACAGCCCGCCCTTCTGGTCGGAAATCGACGGAAGGTAGAGCGTCTCGCCGTCGATGCACCCGCGGCCCGTGCCGCTGACGTTGGTCAAGGCGAGGGCGTAGGCGTTGGTCGCCTCTCCCAGCTTGTTCAGGTCGAAGATGCAGGAGTCCTGTCCCGACGCGCCGAACACCAGGAAGTTCTCCATGATCCCGACCAGCCGGAGGAAGGAGCGCCATTCCCGCGCCCCGGAGGAAACCGTGTTGCATAACGGCGTCGGGCGAAGTTCGCCGGTGGCGAAATCGGCGACGAGCAGTTCCGGCCGGTCCTGGGGGAGCGCGTAGATCTGCCCCCGGTGGAAGACGAGCGGGCTCGCCGGTCGGCCGAACGTGCCCCGTTCTCCGGTGCGGTTGTCCGGCTGGATGGCCCGGGGATACTTGGTCAGCCACAGGACCTGGCCGGTGACCGCGTCCAGGCCCGCCAGCACCCCGAGGTTCGTGTGGGCCACGAGCACGCCGCGATCCTCATCGAGGACCGTCAGGCGGCTGACGAAATTCATGGAGCCGCCCATGAATGCGTTTCGGGAGGCGGCCACGGAGGCGAGGAAGCGCTCCCAGATCGGCACTCCGGTGCGTCGGTCGAAGCAGACCACCCGGCCCTCCTCCTCGGTCATGGGAGAGGTTCCGACTCCGATGTAGACGCGGTCGCCGCGGACGAGGGGCGGTCCGGAGAAGGAGAAGTTGCGATCCCAGAACTCGAGCTTGCGGACCTGGGTGCCCGAGTCGCCGAAGTCGGTGTCCCACACCACCTGCTGGGTCCGGAGGTTGACGCACACGAGGCGGGTGGTCCCGTACAGCATGTCGGGAAAGCCCATGATGCCGGCGCCGGGCGGGTCGCGGGGCCGCTTTTCCGAGTACATCGTGGCGAAAGCGTGGTCGCCGTCGACGGTCACGCCGATGTAGGGGCGGGTCCAGGCGACGGTGCCCCCGTA
>DATHFI010000262.1:0-7984 GCA_035490275.1 Planctomycetota bacterium | reverse complement strand
GGTCAGGACGTTCAATTCGAAGTCCGGCTCGAAAACTCGGGCGACAAGGAAGTCGAGATCGCCGAGCTGCCGTACGAGGAGCGGTCGCTCTCCTTCGCGGTGAGCGGCACTTTCACGGGATCCGGAGACCGGAAGCGCGATTACGTCCTAGCCATCTCCCGGCCGGAACCCCAGATCGCCGCGCGCCTGCCGCTCATGCGGGTGACGCTGGCCCCGAAGAAATCGGTGAACCTCCTCCAACGCTTTCCCGCCGTCGCGACGGGCTCATTCGCCTTCACGGCCAGGTACGCGGGAGGCGACGGCGAGGTCGCGTCAGCGCCGGTCACGATCCAGGTCGAGGCCGCGCCACAAGGCAACCGCCTCTCGGCCATCGTCGAGGTCGAGGAAGCGGGCACATTCAGGATCGCGCTCTCCCCGGAGGTGTCTCCCTGCAACGTCACGCACTTCGTCTCGCTCGTGAACCGGGGCTTCTACAACGAATCGCTCATCCATCGGATCGTCCGGAACAACTGGATCCACATGGGTTGCCCCTACGGACTCGGCGTGGGCGGCCCGGGCTACGCCGTCAAGGCGGAGCTGGACCGGACCATCCGGCACGAGCGCGGCTCCGTCTCGCTCTCGGTCTACGAGAAAAGCGGGTACACGGGCTCGCAGTTCTTCGTCTGCGTGACGACGCTTCCTTCGCTCGACGGGAAGTACACGCCGATCGGGCGCGTGGACGCCGACGACATGACGAAGGTGGTGGAGCCGATCTCGAAAAAGGACACGGACCGCAACACCGACGCGCCGCGCCAGCCGGTGAAAATCAAGTCGGTATCGATCGTAGTCGTCAAATAGGGGACCTCGTGGCTTCAGCGACACTCAAGGTCGAGGAGCGGGACCGGATTGCCACCGTTACGGTCAACCGGCCGGAGAAGCTCAACGCCCTCGACGCGACCGTCATCGCGGATCTCGTGGCCGCCTTCGAGGGATTCCGCGACCGGAAGGAAATCGGGGTCGTCATCCTGACGGGGGCGGGGGAGAAGGCCTTCATCGCCGGCGCGGACATCACCGTCCTCGCGGAATGCGACGCCCAGGCCGCGCGTGAGAACGCCCGGCGGGGGCAGACGTTCACCCGCCAGCTCGAGACGCTCGGCAAGCCCGTCATCGCCGCGATCAACGGCTTCGCCCTCGGCGGCGGATGCGAGATCGCGCTCGCCTGCACGATCCGCATCGCCGCGGAGCACGCGAAACTGGGCCAGCCCGAGGTGAAGCTCGGAATCATCTGCGGCTACGGCGGGTCTCAACGGCTGCCGAGGCTCGTGGGCCGGGGCCGGGCGCTGGAACTCCTGCTCACGGGAGATCCGATCGACGCCGCGGAGGCCTTCCGGATCGGCCTCGTGAATCGCGTGGTGAAAAAAGAGGACCTCCTCGCGCAGTGCGAGGCGATCGCGCGCAAGATCCTCGCCGTCGGGCCGGTGGCGGTGCGGTACACGCTCGAGGCGGTCGATCGCGGCCTCGACCTCCCGCTGGACCAGGCGCTCAACCTGGAGGCCGACTACTTCGGCCGCTGCTTCCAGACGAAGGACATGCGCGAGGGGACGAGGGCGTTCCTCGAAAAGCGGCCTCCGAAATTCACGGGCGAGTAAAGCATGGCCTCGGGCCGGGAGCTATTCTGAGTTGTCAGGCATCAGACATCGGACTTCGGAAAGGCCGGAAGTCCGAAGTCTGATGTCTGACGACTCTCAGGAGCCTCAAGATGACCGACAAGGACATCGTCCTCATCAACGGCGCGCGCACGGCGTGGGCCGAGTACTCCGGCACGCCGGGATTCGGCATGTTCCGGGACGTCTCCTGCGTCGATCTCGGCGCGACGGCGGCCCGGGCCGCCATCGAGCGCAGCGGCGCCAAGGCCGAGTGGATCGACCACGTCATTTTCGGCAACGCGATGCAGACCAGCTCCGACGCCATCTACGGCGCGCGGCACGTGGGGCTCAAGGCCGGCTGCCGCATCGAAACGCCCGCCCTGACGATCAACCGGCTCTGCGGGTCGGGGATCGAGTCGGTCGCGCTCGCGGGCCGGTTCCTCGCCCTCGGCGAGGCCTCCTGGGTCCTCGCGGGCGGCATGGAGTCGATGAGCCAGGCCCCGTACATCATCCGGGGGATGCGCGGCGAGACTCCGCGGTTCGGCTCCGAATTGAAGATCGAGGACTCCCTCTTCGTCAACCTCAAGGACGGCTACTGCGGCCTCTTCATGGCCGAGACGGCGCAGAACTGCGCCAAGAAGTACAGCATCACGCGCCAGGCGCAGGACGAGTACGCGCTGCGAAGCCACCTCGACGGCGCCAAGGCGGTGAAGGACGGACTCTTCAAGGAGGAGATCGTCCCCGTCGTGGTGAAGCGGAGGAAGGAGGAGATCCTCTTCGCCTCCGACGATCACATCAAGCCGGAGACGACGATCGAGAAGCTCGCGGCGCTCCCGCCCGCGTTCGGCCGGGACGGGACGGTGACCGCGGGCAACGCGAGCGGCATCGTGGACGGCGCGGCGTCGATCGTGGTGACGACGGCGGTCGAAGCGGCGGCGAAGAAGGTCCAGCCATTGGGCCGCGTGATCGGCACCGCGGCGGTCGGCGTGCCTCCGGAGCTCATGGGAATGGGTCCCGCCCCGGCGATCCGCGCCGTGCTCCAGAAGGCGAAGATGAAGCTCCAGGACATCGACCTCTTCGAGATCAACGAGGCTTTCGCCGGGCAGTACCTCGCCGTGGAGAAGGAGCTCAAGCTCGACCGTCAGAAGGTCAACGTGAACGGCGGCTCGATCGCGCTGGGCCACCCGCTCGCGGCGACGGGCACCCGCCTGATCCTCACGCTCCTCTACGAGCTGCGGCGGCGCCGGAAGAAGTTCGGGATCGCCTCGGCCTGCATCGGGGGCGGGCAGGGGATCGCGATGATCGTGGAATACCTCGGGTAATGGACCTGCGGTCCCTGCCGAAGGTCGAACTCCACCGCCACCTCGAAGGTTCCGTCCGGTTCATGACCTTCGTGTCGATCGCCCTCGAGGGAGGCATGAAGATGCCCCGGGGATTCTTCAAGCTGCGCGACCGGGTCCGGGTGCGGGACGGCGATCCGCGGACTCTTCGCTCCTTCCTTCGCAAGTTCGATCTCTTCCACAACCTCTATCCGAGCCGGGAGAGCATTGAACGGGTGGCCCTCGAGGCCGCCGAGGACGCGGCAGGAGAAGGCATCGTGCATCTGGAGCTCCGCTTCAGTCCCGTCCATTTCGCGCGCCGAATGAAGGCGGATCCCGTCGAGGTCGCCGGCTGGATCATTCGCGCGGCCCGCAAGGGCGCGGGGCGGATGACCGTTAAGTTCATCGTGACGCTCGGGCGTCACCACTCGGCGCGCGAAAACGCCCCCTCGATCGACGCCGCGATCGCCTGGCGACGGCACGTGGTGGCCCTGGACGTCGCGGGGGACGAGTCCCACCCTCTGGAACCGCTGATTCCGCTGCTGCGTCGGGGAACCCGGCATGGCTTGGCGCTGACCATCCACGCTGGAGAAGCGCGGGGTCCTGAGAGCGTTCGTGAGGCCTTGGATCTCGGCGCGACCCGCCTCGGCCACGGCGTTCGTGCCGTGCGCGATCCGGGATTGCTCAAGGAGATCCGGCGCCGGAGCATCGCCTTCGAAATGTGTCTCACGAGCAACATTCAGACGGGCGCGGTTCGCCGCCCCGAGGACCATCCGCTTCCGCGGCTCCTCCGCGCTGGGCATCGGGTCACTCTCAACACGGATGACCCGGCGATCTGCGGCACCGACCTGGTCCGCGAGTTTCGCGAGGCGCGCCGGCTGGGGCTATCGGCCGCCGAGCTCGACGCCCTCACCGACAACGCGGTGGAAGCGGCGTTCCTGACTAAGCCCGAGCGGACTGAATTGAGAAACCGGATCGCGAGGCTTCGAAAACCTAGCGGATGAACTCGCCGATTGCCCCCACGAGCCTCTCGTTGTGCTCGCGAAGGCCGATCGTGGTCCTGAAGCAGCCGTCGAGGCCGCGGCCCGGGCCGACCGACCGCACGACGATCCCGCGTCCCGTCAGATGCTTCACCAGGGTTTCAATACGCGGACCCACCCGTACGAGCATGAAGTTGGCGTCGGTGGGGTAGGGGTGCAGACCGAGCGAGGAGAGCCGCTCGGCCAGCCACGGCTTTTCGCCCGCCACCCGTTCGCGCGACTTGCGCACATGATCCGGATCGGCAAGCGCCTCCAGCGCGATCCGTTCGCTCAACGCCCCGATCGTGAAGGGCAGTTTCACCCTCGCGAGGCGCTCGATGACCTCCCGCCGCGCGGCCGCATAGCCGACGCGGATCCCCGCGAGGCCGTGGGCTTTTGAAAAAGTCCGAAGCACCACCAGGTTCGGAAACTCGCGGACTCGTTTCAGGAAATCCTGGCCGCAATACTCGGCGTACGCCTCGTCCACCACCACGATCCCGGGCGCGCCGCGGATCAGCCGCTCCAGCGCGGGAGCCGCGTGGGCGTTCCCCGTGGGATTGTTGGGCGAGGCCACGAAGGTCAGTTTCGCCTCGGCACGGAGCAGGGCGTCCGCGTCGAGCGCGAAGCCCGGGTTGAGCGGCACTTCGATGAGTCTCGCCTGCTCGACGCGCGCGCAGAAGGCGTAGAGCTCGAACGTCGGGACGGCGACCGCGACGGGATCCCCCGGATTGGCGAAGGCCCGGACGGCGACATCGATCAGTTCGTCCGCGCCCGCTCCAACCAGGATTTCTCCGGTATCGAGGCCGCAATGGACGGCGAGGGCCGCCCGGAGCTCATCGTGCATCGGCGCCGGGTAGGGTGCGAGGTCCCGGCCCGCCTCCCTCTCGAGAACGCGCCGGATCGCGGGATTCGGCCCGAGCAGATTCGTGTTTCCGTCGAGACGCAGCGCTCCCTCCCCGGCCGTGGGCGCCGCCATGAGGCCCAGGCCGCGCGCGCTTTTCCGAGCCAGCGATTCAATGTCCATGCCGAGCCTGCCGGAGTTCGATGGAGGCGAGGTGGCCCTCGAGGGATTCGAGGCGGGCGAGCGCCGAGGACATCGGGGCCACGCTCCCCAATCCATCTTTCGTCACAAACGTGAAGGGAACTGACTTCAAAAACGTGGAGGCGCTGAGCCCGGAGGTCCGGCGCGCGTCGCCCAGCGTCGGGACCACCGCGTTGGGGCCGACACCGTAATCGCCGACCGCGACCGGCGTCATGTCACCGAGGAAGACCGACCCCGCGTGGCGAACCTGGTCGAGCACCGGCAGCGGGCGCTCGCACGCGATCACCAAGTAACCCGGTCCGTACTCGTTGACGAACGCGATCGCCGAGGCCATATCGTCGGCGATCAGCAGCATGCCGTGCTTCGTGAGCGCCTTCTGGATCGTGTCCGCGCGAGGAAGTTTCCGCGCCTGGTCGGACAACTCGCGCGCGACCGCCTCCGCCTGGGCCGCGTTGGTGGTGACAAGCCGCGCGCTCGCCGAGACGTCGTGCTCCGACTGCGCGACCATGTCCGAAGCGATGCGCCGCGGGTCGGCCGTCCCGTCCGAAATCACGAGGAGTTCGGTCGGGCCGGAGGCGAAATCGACGGTGACGTCGCCCGCGACGGCGCGCTTGGCGCCGTTGACGAAGCGATCCCCGGGTCCGGCGATGATCTCGACGCGGGGGATCGACGCTGTCCCGTACGCCATCGCGGCGATCGCCGGAGCCCCCCCGGTCCGGAAGACCCGATGCACGCCGGCGATGCGCGCCGCAAAGAGCACCACGGGTGCGACCGTCCCGTCTGGGCCGGGCGCCGTGCAGAGAATGATCTCCTTCACGCCGGCCACGACGGCGGGGACCGCGGCCATCAGGACCGACGAGGGCAGGAGCGACCCGCCTCCCGGTACATGGAGGCCGGCGCTCGCGTAGGGGACGAAGCGGCGACCGACGAGGATCCCCTTCACCGGCGCGTACTCGAACGACCGGGTCACGCCCTGCTTGTGGAAACGCAGGAGATTCTCGAGCGCCGACCGGAGCGCGCCCTGTTCCTGCTGGGTGAGGTTGCGCTCGGCGGTCTCCATCTCCGACGGGGGAACCTGGAGCGCGTCGAGTTTCACCTTGTAGAACTTCTTGGCGTAGGCGCGCAGCGCGGAGTCGCCATGATCGCGCACGTCCGAGACGATGGTGTCGACCGCTTTCATCACCTCCGCCGTCAGGGCGCCGGGCCGGCCCAGGGCGGCCTTGCGGGCGGCGGGATCGAGTTGCGAAAGCCGGCGGACCGGTATCAATCGGATTCCCCCCGAGGTGCGGCCGGAGTATAGCACTCGCTACGGATCACCGCATCGAGTCCGACAAGGCGAGGACGGCGAGCGTCGTCGCCAACAGCGGTTCGTTCTCGAGCATCACGTCGACCTGGTTGGCCCAGGAGCCTTCCGCCCGCTGGCGCATGGCGATCGACCCCCGGATCTGCTCTCGATTCCTCGGACTCGCGTCGCGCGCAGCGGTGGCCAGCCAGTAACCGAGCAATCCGTCGGCCCAAGGACGGGGATGATTCGTTGCGAATCCGGGGCAGCGTTGCTCGGTGAAATGTCCGTCGATCCAGCGGGAAGCCGCCTCGATTCGCTCCCCCGGGCCCCGGGCGAATCGAAGCGCGAGCAATCCGTCCGCGGTGGCCGTACCGTAGGAGCTTCGACCTTCCGCATCCGCCTTGTTCTGGCCGGCGAGAGGACTGAAGCAAAACCCGTCGTCGCCAGGATTGTTCTGGCACCCGACCAGGAATCGGCGCGCCCGGGTCCAAACCGGATCCCCGGCCGGGACCTGAGCCGCGGAGAGCGCTTCGAGGGCGAACCGTGTGATCGAAATGTCGAGTCGATGGGCGTCGGGCTTCGGCCGGGGCGGCCCGCCGAATCCCCATCCGCCGTACTCTGGATCCTCCGGTTTCCAACCCTCGGTCTCGTCCAGCTGGGCGCGCTTGAGGTAGTCCACCATTCGGGCGACCGACTCCTCCCACCCGGGCGGCCGGAGTGCGACGAAGCTGACGATCGTGAGCGACGTCGCGTAGTTTGGATAGTCCGGGCCCGATGGCTCCATCCCCACGATTCCCTCGGGATTGATGTGCACATCCAGATACCGTGCGGCTCGGCTCATGGATTCCGCGTAGTACGACCGCAGCGGCTCGGGGAGCCGGGTGAACGTGTACAGCACGAACGCCGTCATGGCCGGGCCGGGGCGCAGTACCGCGATTTCCTCGCCGCGCCACGCGCCATCGACGTTCTGCTTCCTCGCCAGCCATGCGGTCCCGCGATCGAGCGGAATCTCCGAGGGCCGCATGCCCGGAAAGAGACGATAGGCGGCGAAGTAGGCCAGGATCAGGACCGCGACAATGAGGAGGAGCAGGAAACCGTGACCGGGTTTCGAGCCTCGGCTCACTTCGCCTTGGGGCCGTCCAGGAGCCGCCTCAGCTCCTCCAGCGTCGTCACGGGCGACTGGCATGAGTAGTTCTCGCAAACATACGCGGCGGCGCGGCCCTTCACCGCCTTCTTCCCTTCGACCATCGGAAGCCGGCGGACGAGATCGGCGTCGGGTCCGTCTGCGGGAACTCCCGCGAGGACGGAGTTGGGCAGGTATCGTTGCCGGACTTCCCGCAGAAGCTCCGGAGATTCTCCTGCAACCACGATCTCGATCCACGGCGCGAGCGCCATGTCCGCGGCCGAAGCGAGATGCGGGAAAGCCTGGGGGAACTTGGAAAGCTCCACCGAGTGACGCTCGAGAACGGCGCGGGCCGCCTTTTTGAATCGATCGTTCGACGTGAGTTCCGCCAGCTTGAAGAGCGCGTGAACCGCGACCGCGTTGCCCGAAGGCAGGGCGCCGTCGTACACCTCCCGCGTGCGGGCGATGAGTTTCTCGTGATCCTTGGCGGTGAGAAAGAAGCCGCCTTCGGGATCGCCGAAGAGGTCGATCATGGCTTCCGCGACTTTCACCGACTCGGCCAGATATTCGG
>DATHFI010000261.1:0-2968 GCA_035490275.1 Planctomycetota bacterium | reverse complement strand
AAATATGGGCCGTGCCGCCGGTGGGGTTGGCCCAGGATGGCCAAATTTGAGCCCAAGGGGTCCGGATAATCGCCGTTGTCCAATTGGTACGCCTTCAGGGCCGTTTCCAACGACCTTAGAAAGGCCCTGCATTGCCCGCGCCGGGCTTCGACCAAAACCGGTAGTCCCCGGCGCCAGAAGAATGCGATGACAACGGTGAGGAGGAGTATGGCCGCAATCACGGCCCAGGGGTTGATCGCGCGGGGTTTCATGGCCGGCCCTTCCAACAGATTTGACGCCGGCCGCGGTCCGGGCGTGGGGTGCTATGGTTGAACGTCGATCATCCGGCTTGAATCTCGAAGCTCGGAGCCCAGCTGGGCGCTGGGATCTGGACGCTGGGAGCTCGCCCCTCCCCGGCCCTAGCGCGGCATCGTGGCGGACTTCTCGACGGTGACTTGAATCGTGAAGCTCGACATCTGCGCCAGCACGGTCTTCTCGACCGCGCGGTACTTCTGCATCAGCGGCCCCGCGAGGTTGCCCTTGGAGTCGTCGTTGTCCCGCAGCGTCGCCGTCTTCTTGAAATTCTCCGTCTCGATCGTGATGACGCGCGCCATCCTCGCCGCCTGCCGGTCGTTCGTCTTCTCGATCCGCTGCAGCGCCTGGAGGTCGATCTTGCCCATCTCCGACTCCCTCAGCTCCCCGAAGCCGGACGCCATCATCTTCCGGACCAGTTCCTCCATCACCGAATCCTGCACCGTCGCCATGTAGGGATCGCGCCACAGCCGCTCGAAGGGCTCCTGCGGCGTCGGCCCCTTCCGGTTCGTCCACCCCTCCGAGAGCATGTACCGGTAGTTGTGCACCACCCGCGTCTGCCGGGTCCGGACGTCCTGCTCCTCGAAGAACCAGACGTAGCTCACCTTGATCGCCTTCCCGGCCGTCGCCGGGTTGGTCGTGCTCGGGCCGGGATCGTTGAAGGGCGACCCCGCATCGGGCGACGCTTCCCCGGCGCACCCGGCGAGGAAAACCCCAGCCAGCGCCAGGACCGCGCTATGCCTCAAGCGCATTCCACGCCTCCCGGACCTCCTTCGCGAGATCCATTATCGGGACGGGTTTCTGGTCCGGTTTCGTGCGCACCCGGATATCCGCCGTCCCCGCCTCCGCCGACTTCTTGCCGATGGTCACCCGCACCGGGATCCCGAGGAGATCCGCGTCGGCGAACTTGACCCCGGGCGACTCGTCCCGGTCGTCCCACAAGACCTCGAACCCCGCCTGCTCGAGGGTCGCGACCGCGTCCTCCGCGAGTTTCACGATCTTCTCGTCCTTCCCTTTTACACTCACCACCTCGACCTGGTAGGGGGCGAGCTCCTTCGTCCAGATGATCCCGGCCTCGTCATGGTGATTCTCGATCGCGGCCGCGGCGATCCGCGTGATCCCGATCCCGTAGCACCCCATGATCATCGGCCGGCGCTTTCCCTGCTCGTCGAGGAACTCGCACTTCATCTTCTCCGAGTACTTCGTCCCCAGCTTGAAGACGTGCCCCACCTCGATGCCCGTCGTGAAGCGCACCGGCGCTCCGCACTTGGGACAGGGATCCCCTTCTTTCGCGTACCGGATGTCGGCCCACGCTTCGGGCTGGAAATCGCGCCCGGAGTTCACGTTCTTCAGGTGGAGATCGAGCCGGTTGCCGCCCGTGACAAAATTCCGCATCGACTGCACCGCGAGGTCGCCGATCACCCGCACCGGCAGCCCCACCGGCCCCGTGAAGCCGACCGGACCCCCCGACGCCTTCTCGATCTCGGCGGGGGTCGCGAGCTCGAGCTTCGCGACCTTCGCCGCCCGCTGGAGCTTCGCCGGATTCACCTCGTGGTCGCCGCGCACGAGCGCCGCGATGAACTCCCCGCCCGTGCGGAAGAGGATCGTCTTCACGATGTCGGTGGACTGGACCGCGAGGTATGCCGCCACCTGGTCGACCGTGTGCTGGCCCGGCGTCACCGCCTCCTCGATCGAATTAAGTTTCGTCGTCTCGGCCTCCTGGCGGATCGTCTCCCGGGCCCGGCCGATCTCGGCCTTCTCGCGATTCGCGGCGTACCGGCAGGTCGTGCAGAGGAGGACCTGGTCCTCGCCCGCCGGCGCGATCGCCATGAACTCGTGCGAGACGTCCCCGCCGATGAGCCCCGAGTCCGCCTCGACGGGCCGGAAGATGAGCGCGCACCGCGTGAAGATCTTCACGTACGCGTCGTACATCGCCTGGTAGGACCGGTCGAGCCCCGCCCCGTCCGCGTCGAACGAGTACGCGTCCTTCATGATGAACTCGCGCGTCCGGATGATGCCGAACCGCGGGCGCGCCTCGTCGCGGAACTTCACCTGGACCTGGTAGAGGTTCACGGGCAGCGCGCGGTACGAGAGGTTCGCGTTGCGGAGGAGGTCCGTGATGACCTCCTCGTGCGTCGGGCCGAGGACGTTGACATGGCCCTTGCGGTCGGTGAACTTGATCATGGCGTCGCCGTACGCCGCGAGCCGGCCCGTCTCGTTCCACAGCTCGGCCGGATGCATCGCCGGGAGGAGGAGTTCGACGGCGCCCGCGCGGTCCATCTCCTCGCGGACGATCTTCTTGATCTTCTCGAGGACGCGCAGGCCGAGGGGAAGGTACGAGTAGACCCCCGCCGAAAGCTGGCGGACGAGGCCCGCCCGGACCATCAGCTTGTGGCTCGCGGCCTCCGCGTCGGAGGGAGCCTCGCGAAGCGTTTGAATGAAGGACCGGGACCAACGCATATGGGGAACGAGTTATAGCAAACAACCCACGGGATGACCATGACGGCGCCGCCTACGGGAAGTCATGAGTCGTGCGTAGCCCTGTTGAAAACGTCTCCCCACCACGAAGTCACAAAGCCACAAAGAGGAGGGATTCTTGGAATGCGCCCGCCGGCGTTCGTGGCCCGAAGGGCCACGAACCGGCCCCGAAGGGGCCTGGGACGGTGGGGAGAGCCGC
>DATHFI010000260.1:0-5285 GCA_035490275.1 Planctomycetota bacterium | reverse complement strand
CACGACTCGACGATCGGCGCCAATTAGGAGGAGCGATGACGGCTGACCGATGACGGATGACAGCATGCGATCCGCGGGTGCCGTCCAGACCGTCATCCGTCATCCGTAATCCGTAATCCGTCATCTGTCATCAAAGCAGGGGCTGACAGTTGGCCGCCCGCTCATGTATCTTGCTGGTTCTTCCATGCAAACCCTGTTTCTTGTCGACGGCTCCTCCTATTTCTACCGCGCGTTTTTCGGCCTCCGGGGACTCTCCACCTCCACCGGGTTTCCGACCAACGCGATCTTCGTCTTCGCCAACATGCTCGTCCGGCTCGGGCGCCAGCACGCGCCCGACTTTCTCGGCGTGGTCTTCGACGCCCCGGGGAAGACCTTCCGCGACGATCTCTACCCGAAGTACAAGGCGAACCGCGCCCCGATGCCCGAGGACCTGTCGAAGCAGATCCCCGTCATCAAGAAGATCCCCGAGATGTTCGCGATCAAGTCCATCGAGGCCCCGGAGGTCGAGGCCGACGACGTCATCGGCACGCTCGCCCGCCAGTCGGTCGCGAAGGGCATCGACACCGTCATCCTGACCGGCGACAAGGACTTCATGCAGCTCGTGAGCAAGAACAAGGGGGACGCCCACCCGGGAATTCTCCTGTACGACGACATGAAGGAGCAGTGGACCGGGATCGACCAGGTCGTCGCGAAATTCGGGGTCCCCCCGGAACGGGTGATCGACGTCCAGGGACTGATGGGCGACCCGACGGACAACATCCCCGGCGTCCACGGGATCGGTGAAAAAACGGCCGCGAAACTGATCCAGGCGCACGGGTCCATCGACGAGATCTACCGCCACCTCGACCGGGTCGAAGGACGCTGGCGCGCGCTTCTCGAGCGCGACCGCGCGGGCGCCGAGCTCTCGCGCCGGCTCGCCACGATCAAGACCGACGTGCCCCTGCCGGTGAAGGTCGACGACCTCAAGCCGGGAACCCCGGACAAGGCGCGGCTGGCCGCGCTCTTCCGGGAGCTTGAATTCACGCGGCTCCTCCAGGACCTCGGAGAGGCGCCCGCCCCGGAGCGGAAGACGATCTCCTATGAAAAATATCGGACCGTGTTCACCCCCGACGAATTGAAAGAGACCGTCGCCGAACTCCGCAAGGCGCGCACGATCTCTCTCGACCTGGAGACGACCTCGGCCGATCCGATGCGCGCCGCCATCGTGGGGATCACCGTGTGCGTCCGCGAGGGGGAATCCCGCTACATTCCGGTGGGGCACACCTACCTGGGCGCGCCACCCCAGCGGCCGGTCAAGGAGGTTCTCGACGCGCTCCGGCCCATCCTCGAGGACCCGGAGCGCCGGATCGTCGGGCAGAACATCAAGTACGACGCCCTCGTGCTCTCGCGGCACGGCGTCGAGGTCGCCTCGATCGCCTTCGACACCATGGTCGCCTCGTACCTGGTGAATCCGGACCAGGGTCCGCACAACCTCGCGTCGATCTCTCGCAACTATCTCGGCCACGACATGATCCTCTACGAGGACGTCGTCGGGCGCGGGGCGAAGCAGACGACCTTCGACCAGGTGCCGATCGACCAGGCGCGCGACTACAGCGGGGAGGACGCCGACGTCGTGTTCCGGCTCGTGCCGATGCTCCAGGAGCGCCTCGAGAAGGACGGGCTGTCCGACCTGATGCGCGACGTCGAACTGCCCCTCATCGGCGTCCTGCTCGACATGGAACGGACCGGGGTCCGGATCGACGCGGCCGTTCTCCAGAAGCTGTCCAGGGAATTCTCCACGAGGATGCGGGCGGCGATGGACGAGGTGCACCGCCTCGCCGGGGAGACGTTCAATCTCGACTCGCCGAAGCAGCTCCAGCGGATCCTGTTCCAGAAGCTCGGCCTCAAGCCCGGGAGGAAGACGAAGACGGGACTTTCCACCGACGTGGCGGTGCTGGAGAAGCTCGCGGCCGACCACCCGCTTCCCGACAAGCTCCTCGAGTACCGCCAGCTGGCCAAGCTCCGGAGCACGTACGTCGACGCGCTCCCGGCGATGATCCATCCGGAGACGGGGCGGGTGCATACCTCGTACAACCAGGCGGTTGCCGCGACGGGCCGCCTCTCGTCGAGCGACCCGAACCTGCAGAACATCCCGATCCGCAGCCCCGAGGGTCGGCTGATCCGCACCGCCTTCGTGCCGGCCCCGGGCGCGCTCTACGTATCCGCGGATTACTCGCAGATCGAACTGCGCGTCATGGCCCACCTCTCCGCCGATCCCCGGATGACGGCGGCCTTCCTGGAGAATCGCGACATCCATCGGGCGACGGCGGCCGAAATATTCGAGGTGGACCCCGCGGAGGTCACGGACGACCAGCGACGGAAGGCGAAGGAGATCAACTTCGGGATCCTGTACGGCATGAGCGCCGGCGGGATGGCCCAGCGCCTCCGGATCGACCACAAGACGGCCCAGGACTTCATCGCCCGGTATTTCGGGCGCTACGCCCGGGTGAAGGAGTTCATCGACCAGTCGTTGGAGACGGCGCGGAAAACGGGGTACGTGACGACGGCGCTGGGACGGCGGCGCTATGTCCCGGGCCTGGCGAGCAAGAACGCGGTGATCCGGAATCCCTCGGAGCGGATCGCCGTCAACGCGCCCATCCAGGGGACGGCGGCGGACATCATGAAGCTCGCGATGATCGGCGTGTGGCGGCGGCTCCGCTCGGAAAAGCTCCGGGCCAAGATGATCCTGCAGGTCCACGACGAGCTCGTCGTGGAGGCGCCCGAGGGCGAGGCGGAGGCCGCGTCGGCGCTCCTGCGCGAGGAGATGGAGCGCGCCTTCCCGATGAGCGTTCCCCTGAAGGTCAGCCTTTCACGCGGGGGCACCTGGGCGGAGCTGGAGAAATGAGACTTCTCCCGCTCCTCGTCCCCCTCGCGCTGGTCGGATTCGCCGCGACGGTCCGGGCCCAGGAAGGCAAATCTCCCGGGCCGGAGGGGGAGCTGAAAGTCGACCACACCGTGATCTGGGCCGAAAAAGGCCGGCGCATCGCCTTCCTCCAGGGCGTGACCATGACCGGGTTCCGCATCCAGGACAAGGATGGAGCGTTGCGGGCGGACCGGATGATCGTCTGGTCGGACCTGCAGGGGCCCCAGGAGGAATGGACGCAAATCGGACTATCCTCCATCCGGCAGATGTATGCCGAGGGCAACGTCACGTTTAAAACTCATGACCCCAAATCGAAGAAGGCGGAAACCATCAGGTTCGAGCGGCTCTTTTTCGACACCGCCACCCGGCGCGGCTACTTCTTCGATATGCGGGCGGACCAGCGTTCCGGGCCCGACGATCGAATGGCCGTCGTCCTCCGGGCGAAGGAGGTCCAGCTGACGGTGGAGGGCACGACGCTGGCGTTCGAGGCGGTGCGGAGCGCGACGCTCGGCCTGCCGGGGATCACCCCGCCCGGGGAAGGGACGATGAAGGCGACCGACGTCACGATCTCCACGTGCACGTTCGGCGATCCTCACTACTGCGTCGCGCTGAACGAGGCGGACTTCGACTGGAAATGGCCCCAGGACCCCAAGGCCTCCAAGGGTCCTTTCGCCCTGCTGCTCGGAAAGCCGGAGGACCTGCGGATCGGGGGCAACTGGGCCACCGTCTATTTCTGGGGCGTGCCGATCTTCTTCTGGCCCTCCTTCTCGGTGCACCTGGCCGCGGTGTCGGCCCTCCCGCTCGAACGCATCCAGGGGGGCCGGACGAACCGCTTCGGCCTTTCGGTGGAAACGGACTGGGGCCTGAAGCTCTCGAAACGGTTCGTGGATCGCTTCAATCCCTGGAGCGACGGCAACGACAAGGACGGCGACAAGGAGTGGGGCAAGCTGCGCTGGGAAATCGACTGGCGCCAGACGCGCGGCTGGGCCGGGGGCATCGACCCGTCGTGGCACTGGGGCGATTACGAGGGCTACCTGGACACCTATTACCTCCGGGACAAGGGACCCGACCCGAACAACGATTTCGACGCCCGCTTCCTGCCGCTGATCCGGGCCGACCGCGGCCGGGCGCGCCTCTTTCACCGCCAGGCCCTGTCGCCCAATGTCCGCCTCGAGCTCGAGAGCTCCTGGCTCAGCGACCGGAACGTCCTCGAGGAATTCTTCGAGAAAGAATTCAAGGAGGGAAAGGAGCAGGAAACGGTGGCCTACCTGCGCGTCCTCGACGAAAACCGGGCCGCCTACATCGAGACGCGCAAGCGCATCAACGATTTCCAGACGCAGGTGGAGTATCTGCCCAAGGTGCAGGCCTTCCTCTTCGACCAGCCCGCCGTCACCGGGTCCTTCGGGAGCCTGACCTTCAGCCAGGAGCTGGGGCTGGTCAACCTCCGCCAGCGCTACGACACCGCCCTGGGGCTCTCGAGCCCCTCCACCTGGCGCGTCGATTCCCTCACGTCCTGGGTGGTTGCGCTCCCGCTCGGGCCGCTCAGCTTGTCCCCCTTCGCGGAGGCGCGGGTGACCGGATACCAGAACGCCCTCGACGGGGATCCGGCCGACCGCTTCCTCGCCACCGCGGGGGTCCGGGCCTCCACGGACATCGTCGGCGTCCACGATATCCAGTGGGACTTCGTGGGCCTGCACCGCCTGCGCCACATCCTCCACCTCGAGGGGCGCGCCACGGCGGCCTTCGCGAACACCCTCGACCCCTCCGACCTCTTCCAATACGACGCGACGGACGGCCTGGACAAATTCCAGGAGATCGCCTTCGAGGTGCGCAACCGGTTCCAGACGAAGGTCATTGACGGCGAGAATTTCCGGACGCTCGATTTTCTCGAGGTCGGGGCCGAGGTCGAGTACTACCCCGACGCCCCCCGGGACACGGTGGGTTTCCGCGCCTCCAACTTTTCCGATCCCTTCAACTGGATCACGCTCGCCCCGCACGACGCGACGGGGGTGTTCGAGCAGCGGGACTGGTCCAACATCCACTGGGATGCCGTCCTCCGCACCGCCGGCAATTTTCTGGAGGCCCGGGCCACCGGCGAATACAATCCCGTCAACCGCCAGGAGGAGGCGCGCGAGTACCTCGTGACGGTCCGGCCCCGGGAGGGGCTGGCGCTCGCCCTGGGCCAGGTGTTCGTCTTCGACGTCACGAACGCCTTCACGGTCGGGGCCCGGTGGAACCTGACCGACAAATGGCGGGTGACCGCGGACGCCCAGTTCGACTTCAAGACGAACGACTTCATCAGCCGGAAGGGGTCGCTGATCCGCGACTTCCACGACTTCCAGCTGGAGGTCGTTTTCGAGGAGGACGTGGGACGCGACGAGCG
>DATHFI010000259.1:0-8848 GCA_035490275.1 Planctomycetota bacterium | reverse complement strand
GGCCCTGGCCCTGCGGCGAGGCCGTGATCGGGCCGGTGATCAGGAACCCGGCCAGCGCAACACAGAAAAGAGCGAAAGTCCAGGTGTGTGCTCTCGATGCCTTCATGGTCAGTTTCTCCACTTGTTGGTACAGGTTTTCGTTCCCCAGGTCGGTGTGGCGAGCGTCGGTCGCCGGCACGACCGAGGTCTCAAGGCCGCCACGTCATCGAAAGGGCATCATCGCAAGGGCCTCCTTTGTGTTTGAAACATCATTCCGTTTTCCGCTCGGAGTACCTCGATTCCCGTCGCGGCTTGGGGCTCCGGCGCTCTCGTGAGCGCGCTCCGCGTCGCGGATCCGGAGCTGTCGCGGGAAGGGGCGGGGTCGGACCCGGGACTCAATCGACGACCTCCGATATCCGACCCATGTTACTCCCCATCTGATTTACGTCACTCGGGGAGGCGGGGTTACAGGCCCGGTCCTCTCGGGCGGACCCGCTTCACCGTCAGCGCTGGGCCATCAATGCGTCGGCCAGGGCTTCGGTGAATCGCATCGCGTCGGCGCCGTCGAGATGCTCTCCGTCCGGACAGGTGAAGGAGGCCAGGTCCGGAACTTCACTGAAATGGATGGCTTCCGCGCCCGCGGCGGCGATCAGGCGGTCCCAGTACTTCCGGCGTGGAAAGGCGTGTTCCTCCGCCTCGGCCAGCCGGCCCGAGACCGGCATGTAGAGGAAGACGACCCGCCCGCCCCGTCGCCGGATGGCGCGAGCCGCCGACGCGTAGCGATTGATGAGGGCCTCGAGCTCCGCCGGTCCGGCCGGGGCGACCCCGGCGGGCTCGGTCTCCTTGTCCCCGGAATCCCCGTTCCCCTTTCGGAATTCGAGCCGGACGAAGCGGGTGCCCTCGACCGTCATCCGGGTCAGGCGGCCGCCGGTCGTGTGTCGGTCCCGATAAGGGGCCAGCAGGTGGAATCCCGGGGACCGGCAGGCGAGCCGGGTCTGGACGAATCGCGACAGCGGGGAATCCAGGCGCCGCGCGGGCGAGCGGCTGTAGTCCCTGAAGTCGCGCACGAACCGTTCCGCCGCGGCATGGCGGTCGAATCCCTCCTGGAACTCGAGGCGGGGCGTGACATCCGCAAGGACCAGGCCGGCGAAGTCCTCGCGGCCCGCCAGCCACTCGAGGATGGGAAGCATCGAGGTCGCATTGATGGCCAGCTCATGCGCGGGCCGGCCCATGCGGCGTGACAACGTCTCCGGCTCCACCCCGGAGAGGATGCGGGAGGTGCCGAGGATCGCGATGTCCCGCGGCCCGAGCTCCGAAGCTTCCACGGACCAGGACTCCGATCCGACGCTCCAGCTAGGCGTCACGCCGTTCCCGCGGGCTGTCGCCTCGAGCAGGATCATGATCACCAGGCCGGCGAAGATCGTGAGCGACCAGGTCCGTCCCCACGCGCCGGCCGGAGGAGGCGGCCTAGAACTGGAAGTAGATGAAAGCACGGGAGTCTCCAGGAACAAGGAGGAAGGCGAGGATCATTCCCGCCAGGAGCGCCGAACGCAGGGGCCAGGGCATCCGGCCCCAGACCGATTCCGCCGTCCGATCCCTCATGAACGCATGCAGGAGGAGCATGCCCGCCAGCACGGCCGCCACGACGGCGAGCCGCAACGTGGACATGTTCAGCACCGCCGCGCGCGCCGGGGAGACCATCGACTCGATCACCCCGCACGCGGAAGCGAAGTCGGGCGCGCGGAAGAAAGTCCACGTGAAGGTGACCAGGATGAAGGTGACGGCCCAGAGCGCGAGCCGGCCCGCGGCCGACCGCCTCCACCCCTCGATGTTGATGACCGATTGGGCGGCCCTTTCCAGGGCCAGGAAGAGGCCATGCAAGCCGCCCCACGCCACGAACTTCCAGGAAGCGCCGTGCCACAGCCCGCCGAGCAGCATCGTCGCCATCAAGTTGAGGGACCTTCGGACCGGACCGGCCCGGTTGCCCCCCAGCGGCACGTAAAGGTAATCGCGCAACCACGAGGAGAGCGAGATGTGCCACCGCCGCCAGAAGTCGGAGAAGCCCAGGGCCGCGTAGGGGAATCGGAAGTTGTCCGGAAACTGCCACCCGAGCAGCATGGCCGTCCCGATGGCACAGCTCGAGTAGCCCGCGAAATCGAAGAAGATCTGGCCGCCGAAAGAGAGGGTCCCCAGCCACGCCTCGGCGCAGCCGACGCCCACTTGGGCCCCGAAGACCCGGTCGGCGATGGGCGCCAGCATCGCGTCCGCGACGACCACCTTGTGAAAGAGGCCGATCGTCAGAAGCGTCAGGCCCCACCCGATCTGATCCCGGGTCGCGCGCTTGGGCGTCTCGCATTGCGGAAGGAAATATCCGGCCCGCAGGATCGGCCCCGAGATGAGCTGGGGGAAGAAAGCGACGTACAGCGCGTAGTCCAGGAAGGACCGCGCGGGCACCAGCTCCCGGCGGTAGACGTCGATCGTGTAGGACATCGTCTGGAACGTGTAGAACGAGATCCCCACGGGCAGCAGGACGTTGAAGTGCCGCGCCTGCGGTTCAAAGCCGACCGCCTGCGCTATCACCGCGCCGGTGTCCCAGAGGAAGTTGGCGTACTTGAAAAAGGCGAGCAGGCCCAGGTTCAGGCAGAGGCTCGCCGCCAGGATCATCCGGCGGAGCGGGAGTTTCGTCGTGGAGGCGATGAAGCGGGCGGCGAACCAGTCGGAAAGCGTCGGGATGAGCAGGAGGAGGAGGAAGGGGGGGTACCAGGCGGCGTAGAAGAGGTAGCTGGCGACGAGAAGGTAGAACTTCCGCAACGTCCAGCTTGCCGTCAGCCGGTCCAGCCCGAACACGATCCCCAGGAAAAGGGCGAAGACCAGGGAATTGAATAGCACGATTGACCCACTCCGGCGATTCCCGCCCGCTCAGCGGCCGGCGCGTGGACCCCGAGCGCGACCCGGAGACTGCGCGCGTTCAGGATGAGCGTGCAGCAGTTCCAGGACCCCGAACGCCAGGTCCTCCAGCGAGCCCGCGGCCGGATGCTCCTCCCACTGGCCCGGCTCCACCAAGAGCGTCAGGCGAAACGATCCGCCCTCCGCGGGAACGGCGCGCCCGACGACGCGGCGCGCCCCGTCCGCGTCCTCGGTTTCGATGGCCAGGTGATCCCGGCTCGCGCGCACATGGACGGGAGCCTGGATTCGCATCGCGCGGAGAATCCTCTGCAGGGCGGTGGCGGCCGCCTCGAGCGGAAGGTCCCCGGATCCGGGGCGAAGCGCGCTCACAGGCGGCGGCCCTCGTTCCAAGTCACTCCCGCGGTCCTCGTCGCGTCGACCCGGTCATTTTCCACCACGATCTCCTGCCAGTAGCGGAAGATGGAGACGGGGCGGATCTTGAAGGCCGGATCCTCCCCGCGCTCGAGACGGTCCAGGGTCATCAGGGGCTCGTTGAAGCCGGCGAGGGCCCGGCAGTAGCTCGTCCCCGAGCAGCGCGGATTGATGTCGAAGATGCAGGGGCGTCCCGACCGGAGGCGGAGCTGAAAATTGCACGGGCCGAACGGCTTCAGACGCTCCGCGGCCTCCCGCACGCAGGCCTCGATTTCCGGTTCGTGCACCACGAAGGCCTTGTGGGTGTCGCCGTCGCGCAGGGTCCTTCTCATGACGATCACGCCGTGGCACCGGCCGTCGAAGTTGATGGTGCCGCAGGTGAACTCGTCGCCCGCCACGTGTTCCTGGATCACGTAGTTCGCGCGGTCGATCCTCGCGACCCGGTAGTTGAGCTCCTCCTCGGTCGCGATGGTGTAGACGCCTTGCGCCCTCGATCCGCCTTTCCGCGGCTTGAGGACGAGGGGCAGGTGCAGGTCGGGAGGGAACCACTCGCCGAGGTCCCAGGTCCGCAGGGCGGGCAGCCCGTGGGACTCCAGGAAGCGAATGGTTTCCAGCTTGTCGTCGGCGAGATCCACCACGGGGATGGAGCTGATGATGGGAACGACGCCCGCCAGGCGGAAGCGGTCCGCGGCCCTCGCGAAAATGGGGAGCTCCATGTCGAGACCGGGAAAGAGATACCGGACCTCCTCGGCCGCGCAGATGTCGAGGAGCCGGTCGACGTAGGCCGGATCCTTCGCGGGGGGCACGAGGTACCCTTTCGAAACCGCGTACAGGCCGGCGGCCGATTCGCTCGCGTCCGCCCCGACGACCCGATGGGGCGTATTCGCCAGGCACTTGATGATTCCCTGGCCGACGATTCCACCCACCCCGGTCACCAGAACGGTTCCCACGCGAGTTCCGACCGGCTGCGGCTTCGCGGCCTTGGGGGATGACGAGAGGGCGCTGTCGCGCTCAGTCGAAGTACCCATATCCGCGTCAGCCTCCAAACGGGGTTTCGGACGCGATGGAGCAAGGAAGGGAGGCCTCGGAGAGGAGGATCTCGATGCGCGCGGGAGGACGGGCCGCGAGGACCGGCGCGTGGGTCGATCGCACCGGGGGGCGGGCACCGTTCTCGTTCGCCGGCGAAGAAATCACCGCTCCCTCCCAAGCCCCTATCGCGATGAATGAACCGCGTTCAGCAAGGTGATGCTTCAAGTTGGCCCCCACGCTCGACCGGGGCTGGCGACCCTGGAGACGACCGATCGAAAGCTAATAAGAGGAAGGCCGCTTGATGGGTTTTGCCGGACCCCTCCCGATCCGCCGTCCGCGAAAAGAGCGCCGGGAGCCAGATCAAACGGCCTTCCCTACCTAATGTTCGATGAGGGACGAGGAGCGTTACGTCCGTTTTTCAAGGGACGACGCCTTGGCCGCCAGGGGTGCGGGGTCGGGGCTCGAACGACGGGTCGACTCGCGGGGGATTCTCAATCCGATCTCGGCCGGATCGAGGGCATTCTTTCTGTAGAAATCGGAGATCCGGGTCTCCATGGAGGTCCGGCGGGGCCCCCGGACTCTCAGCGCCAGCTTGAAGTGCTCGGCGCGCCGGGCCGGGTCCCTGAGCGCGTGCCAGGCCTGCCCCAGGAGGAAATGGGCCTCGCGGATCAGGTTCTGGGCGTCCACTTTCTCCGCGTATCGCGCGGCGGCCTCGGCGTACCGATGGGCCAGGGAAGCCTCTTTCCGACCCATGTGATGGAAACCGAGGGCGAGGTGGACCTCGCAGAGCAGCGAGGGTTCCGTTCCCGCGATCCGCAGCGCCTCCTCGAGCAGGGATTTGGCCGCCTCGGATTTTCCCTGGTTCTCCCGATCGAGCCGGGCCAGGCTCACCCGGCTGCGCACGCGCTGCGGGATGTCCGTCAACCGGTCGGCCAGCTGGATGGAGTCCTCCAGCGCCTCCCGCGCGGCCCCGGCGTCGGCCGGCTTTCCCGATCTCCCGCAGGCCACGCCGTACCCGCAGCCGGCCGCCGCGGTGAGATCATCGAGCTTGTGGAGCCGGGCCACCTCGAGGGCCCGGGCGAAAATCGCCTTGGCGTCCGCCACTTCCCCCTGGTCCGACAGGGCGAAGCCCTTCGCGATGAGCAACTGGACCAGCTGCCGGTGGAGCACCTCGAGCGCCGTTTCGATGATCGGCTCGGCCCGCGTCACGGCCCGGGTGATCGAATCGCTGTCTCCGCGGATTTCGTAGATCTTCGCCTTCTCGAGCAACAGGTCGAACAGGTCGAGCTTTTCCTCGAGTCCCAGCCGTCCCACGCTCTCCTTCTCGACGATCCGCTCCCGCAGGCGGCCTTCGGCGAGCTCGTAATCCCGCAGTGCGGTCGGAAGGGTTCCCTTGGACATTCTCCGCGTGAGATCCGCCGCCTCCCGTTTCAGGACCATCTCGAGGCGGCCCTCGAGGTACTGCTGGAGTTCCTGCCACATGGCCCGGCAGGTCTGGTACCGGTCCTCCGGCTTGCGGGCGAGAGCCTTCATGCAGATGGCGCTGAGGGCGGCATCAATGCGCTCCAGGGCCGGGCCCTCCGCGTGCCTCGCCTCGATCTCCTGCTGGTGCGTGGCCACCACATGGTCGGGGGGAATCAGGTCGTCCCTCAACGCCTGCATCAGGATGTCGGCGCGCGAGCTGGGCGGAGCTTTCTCCTCCTCCCAGCGCGCGAAGGCGCTGGCCTTGTGGGCGGATCCGGAGGAATCCGGGATGGAAGGGCGCGGCCGGGGAAGGAGGGAGGTTTCCACGCCGGCCGCTCCATCGCCCATGATCGGGCCGGACCGTGTCTCCGGATGCGACCGGTAGAGCGGGCGGTCGGCGGTCAGGATGTAGTAAAGGATCGCGCCGAGCCCGAAGATGTCGGTCCTGGCGTCGACGGAGGCGGGATTGAGAATCTGCTCCGGCGCCATGAAATAGGGCGTGCCCACCGCCGACTTGGAGGTCAGATCCCCCTGCGCCTCGTCCGCGGCCCAGGCCCGGGCCCGAGCCTCGGATCCCCCCGGAACCGGCTCGTCCCCTTCATGGAAATATTTCGCCAGCCCCAGGTCGACGATGTAGAGCTCCCCGTACGGCCCGATGACGACATTGGCCGGCTTGAGGTCGCGGTGGATGATGCCGATGTCGTGCGCGCTTTCCAG
Organism: Planctomycetota bacterium; assembly: GCA_035490275.1. Classification (GTDB taxonomy): domain Bacteria; phylum Planctomycetota; class MHYJ01; order MHYJ01; family JACPRB01; genus DASRJF01. The sequence goes on along the minus strand of DATHFI010000259.1, from coordinate 2,341 downwards.
GGCCAGGCAGAGCTGCTGTACGAGCTGGAGGAGCCGGTGCAGGGTGAATTCCTCGCGCAGGCGCTCGCCTTCCTCGTCCGGCCGGGCCCGGCGCCGGATCATCATCCCGATCGTCTCCCCGCGGATGAGGGGCATCGTGTAAAACGGACGCCGGCCCTCCTCCGTGGAGAGATAGCCCATGGAGAGGACGCGCACGAAATTCGGATGGTCCAGGTCCGCGGTGATCTCCCGCTCCCGGACGAAGCGCTCGAGGGAATCCTGGTCGAGGCTGTTCAGGACCTTCAGGGCGACGTGGCGCTTGAGCTGGACGTCGAAGGCGCGGAAGACGGTGCCCATGCCGCCGCCGCCGATCTGCTCCCCGACGATGTACTGGTTGACCGCCTGGAACGGGGTCGAAGGAACGCGCAGATCCATGTCCGCCCCCCGAATGACCCGGGCTCCTACGAGAGCAGTCCGACGAATTCCGAGAGCTCGGCCTCCATGTCGGCCTCGGTGCCGACCGTGTCCGCGATCCGGCGGATGAGAATTTGCCGGAGCCGGCCCCGCAGCCGGTGGACGGCCACCTTGGCGGCGGTCTGCGTCAACCCGGTCTTGCCGGCGATCGACTCATAGCTGTCGCCGTCAAGATAGAGCTGGAATGCTTTCACGTGGGCCGGAGCCCCCTTCAGATCCACCACCGCCTGGTCCATGAGACTTCGCGCCCAGGCCCGGTTGAGCACCTTCTCGGGCGAGTCGTCCTCGGAGGCGACCTGGGGCGAGTACTCGGCTTCGGCCGAGGCGAAGTCGAGCGACACCGGGCGGTGGCCGCCTCCCCGCTTGAGCCGGGTCGACGTGCGGGACCAGTCCTTGATGAAGTTCGACAGGGCCGCGAGGATGAAGGTCCGGAACCGCCCGAGCTTCGGGTCCGCCTTGATGACCGTGCCGTGGGCGAGGATGTTGGCCAGGAAACTCTGCACGATGTCCTTGCTCGTCTCGATGTCGAAGCGATGGCGTCGGACGAAGAAATAGAGCGGCTTCCAGTAATTGCGGGCCAGGACCTCCATCGACTGGAGGTGGGGCGCCGGCTTGAGCAGTTCCCATTCGGTCTTGGGGAACTGCCTCTGGTTGCCCAGGACGTCGGTCTCGATCTGCATCGGTTCTCCTTCTTCACCGGATCGGAGTCCCGTGTGAGAGACCTGGACTCTCTTCTTCATCGCGTGCGGGCGGTTGTCGCCGCGGGATCGCGGGTCCGGCGCCGTGGATTAAGCAAATCCGCGGCCAACCGGAATCGACCCGCTCTCGCGGCTCTCCTGCGCTCCGAATGGACCCATTCAGGCGACTTTCACCCGCGCGGCTCTCACTTTTGAGAGCGAAGCCTCTCCTTTGCGCGCGCCTCCTCGGACCGAACCGACAGCGGAATTCAATCAGGAACCCGCTCTGAACTCGTTTACGACGTCGCGTGGATCCGGTTACGGGCGAATGGCCGGAGTCTCGCGGGCCCGCCTGTAACCGGGGGGGCGTCGTCGTCGTACACGAAACGTGAAGGGGCCGCTCGGGCGGTCCCCGCGGCGACAAGTGGCTCGACTACGTCGAATCTGTCGGTTGAATCCGCCCGGGCGGATGCCGGAGGTTTGTTCAACTGACAGAATCAGCGGTGGCTCACCACGAGGAGGTCGACCGGACGTGGAGCGTCTCCCCCCGGATAAGAGCTGAGGCGTGCGTGCGTATCGCGTGTGGGCAACGGGTTGGGCCCTCCTGGCCGCCCTCGCCCTGCCTCCGGCCGCCCGGGCGCAGGACGCGGACGTGGACCCCACGCCGGACCCCGAGCCGTCGCTCGAGGGCCCGCATGACCCATTCGGACTGGGCGTGAAGAAACTCGCGTACTCGACCGGCCTGAAGATCGCGGAGGTCTTCGACGACAACATCCTGCTCGCTCCGAGCGGGCCGGAATCGGACCGGATCACGGTGATTCTCCTCAAGGCGAAGCTGCGCTGGGAATCGGGAAGGGAGACCGCCCACGTGAACTACCGGGGACGGGAGCGCCTGTTCGCCGATCACACCGAGTTCAACGGAATGGAGCACTTCCTGGACGCGGCGGGAAGCGTCGGTGTTTCCTCATTCCGGTTCGAGGCCGGCCTCGAATGGAAGGATCTCAAGGACCCCTTCGACGTCCTCCAGGTGACCGGCCCCGTCGACAGCCGATTCGACCGGGAGTATTTCCGCGCGGTCGGGGACTTCAACCGGTACGACGTGGAGCTGACGGCGGCCCGGGCGCGATTCGCCGTCGACAACGCGGCCCTCGCCCGGGGCGACTACCTGCGGCGCGAGCTCTCCGCGCTGGGCGCGGTCGAAATAGGGCCCC
>DATHFI010000258.1:0-3990 GCA_035490275.1 Planctomycetota bacterium | reverse complement strand
TGGCCGTGGACCGAACCTGAGCGTCCGGGTCGTCGAGCATGCGCAACAGATACCGCAGAAAGCGGGGCCATTCGAGTGAGTCGATACCCTGGGCGAGTGAAGCGGCCACATTCGCGGCCTTTCTTCTCAATGTAACTGAAGGGCTCTTGATGAGCAGTCGCTCCGCCCAACTGTCATCCAAGGACTGGCGGATCAGCATCGAGCAAATCGTCCATTCGGTGCTCCTGAAGGGTTCATTCTGAGACCTAGGCTTGCCCATATACTCAATCGCATCGTCAAAGTAGTCCCTGAAGGGCGGGCGGAATACTTCGGACCCCCAATTCTGGGCGACCTCTCCCAACACGTCGGTCCTTTTCTCCGAATCAAATGCGGCCAGGCCCCGTCCGAGGATCTCGAGTTGATCGGGTCCGCAGAACCCGCGGGAGCTCGCCAGGGCTTCAAGCGCCGCCCGCCATCCCTCCCCGCCTTTCAGATAGAGCGTCGCCACGACCTTGGCAAATCGAATGCGGTCGGGCCCCATGGGGCTTAATTCTTTGACCATGCTCTCAGCCATCGTAATCCGCCATCTCAGGGCGGGATACCTGTCCTTCTCCAAGAACCCCAAGAGCGAACGGAGCAGCGGCCGATAGTCGACTCCTTTGGGAGCGTTATTGAAGTCAAAGCCATGAATAATCCGCATAGGCGGACTGATTTCCTGTCCTGGCAGCCGGTAGTTCGCAGAGCAGCCTAGGGCGGGAAGGACCTCCAGAAGATCCTCACGCCATTGATCCTCTCCGTCTCGCGAGGAGCACCCGATGTAATATCCGACCAAGACGGCTTGTGCCATTTGAGCATCCACGGGATCGTCAAGCAGCGAGCAGTGCAGGCCCACCAATTCCTGACACCCCGGCCGGGCGGTCGCGAAGAGGGCGATCATGCGCGCCGCCGCAGGATGCTTGTCCGACCGGACGAATTCTGACACCCGGGTCACAAGACCAGGTTCCTTCTGTAGAAGCAGCCTGACCTCGGCCATGCCCTTATCCGGTTGCGATTCCTTGCGTCGCGCCTCCGTGAGGGTCAATTCGCCGGCGTCGATACGAGAGGCAAGAGTTGATATTTCCCCAAGGATTGCTTGAACCCTCGACTCTCCCGAATCCTGGGCAGGAAGAGCGGCGGCCAACGCCACGATGAGCAGACCGAGCTTCATAGACGCCTCCATCGCTTAGACGAGTTGGCGCTACTTGAGGTGAGCGGAAATCTTCCGAATGTGTTTCACCAACTCGACGGTCGGCCGGATGTTGCCGAACGAGGGGATGATGTAATAACCGGGCGCGAACTCCGCCGCGCGGTCGATCAGCTCCCGGGCGATGCGCATCCCCTCCTCGCGCTGGTCCGACTCCGGCGCGCGCTTCATCCGCTCCACCACGGCGTCCGGGATCGAGATCCCCGGCACCTCGTGGGCGAGGAACTCCGCGTTCGAAGCGCTGACCATCGCGAGGATCCCGAAAAAGACGGGGAACTCCCCCACCCCGGCGCGCACGCGCTCGTAGACCAGCGGGATCTTCTCGAGGTCGTACAGCGGCTGCGACAGCGCGAACTGCGCCCCCGCGGCGATCTTCTTCTTGAGCCGGCGGACCTGCGCGTCGATGTCCCGCACGTTCGGATTGAAGGCGCACCCGATGAGGAACCGGGACCGCCCCCCGATCGGGCTCCCCGCGTAGCTCGTCCCCTCGTTGAGATTCTTGATCAGGCGGATCAGCTCGAACGAGTTCAGGTCGTACACCGACGACGCCTGCGGCTGGTCCCCCACCCTGGCGGGGTCGCCCGTGATCGCGAGGATCGAGGTGATCCCCAGCGCGCACGCCTCGAGCAGCGTCGACTGCAGCGCGATCAGGTTCTTGTCGCGGCACGACATGTGGACGATCGTCTGGATCCCCTCGCGCTCCATGAGGTGGGCCATGCCGATGTTGCCCATCCGCATCACGGCGAGAGGGTTGTCCCCCACGGTGATGGCGTCCACGCCCGCCTTCTTGAGCTTCCTCGCCCCGCGGAGGACCCTTTCGAACTCGAGGCCGCGCGGCGGATCGAGCTCCACCACGACGAGCGGCTCCTTGCCAAGCCGGTCCGCGAAGGGACGCCCCTTGCGCCGGCCCTCGATCACCACTCCCGCCGGCGTCGCGGGCTCCTTCGCGAGCGGCTCGGGTTCCGGGACGCGGAGACGCCGGGGCGCGGGACGCAGCCCCGCCACTTTCGCGGCCACGGCCCGGATGTGGTCGGGCCCCGTGCCGCAGCATCCGCCGACGAGCGACGCGCCGGCGTTCACCATCTTCCGCGCCTGGTCGGCGAGGTAGTCGGGCGTCGTGAGATAGAGATAACGCCCGTCCACGTACTCGGGCAGGCCCGCATTCGGGAAGGCGGAGAGCGGGATCCGGGTCCGCGAGCCCATCCTCTCGATGACCCCGGTCGTCCGGTGCGGCACCGTGCAGTTCGCGCCGATGACGTCCGCGCCCTCGCGCTCCAGCTCCTCCACCGCGCGGTCGGCGGTGACCCCGAGGGGCGTCCGGAAATTCTCCACGAACGCCATCTGGCAGATGGCGGGGAGCTTCGTCCGGGCGCGCGCCGCGCGCAGGGCGATCTTCAGCTCCTCGAGATCCGTGAACGTCTCCAGGATCAGCGCGTCCGCGCCCCCCTCGGCCAGGGCCGCCGCCTGCTCCGCGAAGATCTCGAATTTCTCCTCGGGCCCGGGCTCGATCTCCTCGTGCTTCACCCCGGTCAGGGGGCCGATCGAGCCGCCGACGAACCGGTCCGCTCCGGCCACGTCGCGGGCGAGGGCCGCCCCCGCGACGTTGATTTCCCGCACCTTTTTCTCGAGGCCGAACTTGACGAGCCGAAGCCGGTTCGCCGTGAAGGTGTTGGTCTCGAGGAACTCCGCACCCGCCTCGGCGTACTCGCGGTGGATGACCCGGACCAGGTGGGGGTGGGTGAGGTTCAGCTCGTCGAAGCAGCGCCCGATGGTGACGCCCTTCGCGTAGATCTGGGTGCCCATCGCCCCGTCGCCGACGACGACGCGCTCGGCGAGTGCTTTCAGAAGATCGGCCATGGGGCGGGATTATATCGCCGCGGGCGGAAAAAAAGCGTGCCGGATCTTGGGGATCCGGCGCGCGGAGTTGCCTATTACCCTATGCCGTCCGACGTCGGCCCAAGCCGAATCCCAGCAGCGCGATTCCCAGGAGGGCGGAGGCCAGCCAGGCGCCCGCGGCGCCGACGCTGATGCTGCAGTCGCCGGCCCCGTGATTGATCCCGTCCTCCAGGACGAGGCGGAACGTCGCGTTCGAGCTCCACGCGCTTTCCTGGCCCTGCAAGTCCCGCGCGCGCACGCGCCAGTACTTGGGCAGGGGCAGGCCGGGCACGCTGACAAGCTGGGTGGTTTCGGTGCCCTGAATGCCCGTGACGGACTTCTCGATGGTCGTAAAGGTGCCGTCCGGGGCGATGTCGATCTCATAGGTGACCGACGAACCTTCCGGGTCGGTGCTGGCCGTGTATTGGAACGTGATGGAGGCCTCTCCGCCCGTCACGCTCACCCCCACATCGACCTGGTTCGGCGCGACGATATTGGGGATGGTCGGCGGAGCGTTGCAGTTGAGCCCCGAGGAGTCCGCGCCCCCGTCGTAGAGGCGTCCCGTCTGCACGGTCCCCGTCACCTGCAGCGCGTCCTGGTAGAAGAACTTGACGGTCCCGCCGTTGGCGTTGGCCAGCGTGTTGGCGTTGCGTCCCTGGTTGTTGCTGGTTCCCGCGACGGTGATCGTCGTGCAGCAGTCGAGGAGGATTCCGCCGCCGGCCCCGCCGCCCCCGTAATTGCTCCCGAACGTCGGGCCGCCGAACTGTCCCCCGCCGCTTCCCTGGGAGAGGACGCTGCCCGTGGACGAGATCGAGAGGTTGACTTTGCCCTTGAGGTAGATCCGCCCGCCGCCGGCTCCGCCCCCGCCGCCGCCGCCGCCGTAGCCGCCGCTG
>DATHFI010000257.1:0-2955 GCA_035490275.1 Planctomycetota bacterium | reverse complement strand
TGCGAGGGGCTGGCCGAGCGCGGGCGAAAGTCGCTTTACTCCCCGGACTCACGACTTCCGACTCAAGACTTGGGACTTCCGGGTGAATCCGCGATGATCATTTTGGTTTGCGGGAGATCTTGACGTCGATGACGACGTCGCGGCGCTCCACTCTCTCGTACTTGAACACCAGGTCGCTGCGTCCGTCCCCGTTGAAATCGGCGACGACCGTCTTCGTGGACGACGTCCCGTCGGGAGGGTCGAAGGGGATGACGGCCCCCTCGGCCGCCGCAACCAGGACGTCCTTCCTCCCGAAATGGACGCCGAGCTCCCGGTCCCCCTTGCCGACGATGAGATCGCGCAGGCCGTCCCCGTCGAGGTCCGCCTTGAGCTCGGGCCAGAACTTGAGGTCCGGCTCGGCCGAATCGCGCGTCGCGTGGAAGGTGAAGGGGACGCTGAAGGTCAGCTGCTGCACGGGCGAGTTCGTGAAGGTCCCTTTCTCGAGCCGGTGGTAGTGCAGTTCCAGGTCGATCTTGCCCGAGATGAAAGTCTGGATCCCGCCGATGATGCCGAACTTGTGGATCACCCCCATGACGATCTCGGGCTTTCCATCCCCGTCGAGATCCTCCACGTAAATCCCGGAGCTGTACGCGTCCTCGACTTTCAGCACCGCGTCGGCGGAGGAAAAGTCCGGCCGCCCGCGCCGATTGAAGTAGATGTCGACGCGCCCCTTGAAGGGGTCGGGGACCGCCACGTCGAGCATCCCGTCTCCGTCGAGATCGACGAGCCGGGGCGGGGCCTCGAATTTCAGGTAGTGCCTCCGCGGCTTCGCCCGACCGGCGGACAGCGACCCCGTGGCCCCCTCGAACCGGCCGTCCGCCTTCTGGAAGAACTGCCCGAGCGTCCCCTCGTAGAGGTAGACGAGGTCCGCGCGGCCGTCCTTGTTCGCGTCCCCGACGGCGATGAGCGGGATCGAGACGAGCTGGGAGAGCTTCTGGTGGGGACCCCACTGGCTCTCCATCCCCGCCCCGAAGGGAACCGGCAGCTTCTGCTTCAGCCGGAAGCGCGGCTTCCCCCCGGCGTCCTTTTCCTGCGGAAAGATCCAGAGGCCCTCCGGCGCCAGGAAGAGGACGTCGGAGAGGCCGTCGCCGTCGAGGTCCTTCATGAAATCGAGCCGGAGCGGCGCCGCCTCGGCCTGCGCCGTGCCGTGGAAGAGGTTCGGCGCGATGATGAGGTCCTCGGGCCCGCGCCACTCCGCGAGGCCGGTGCGGACGTACCGCTGGACGCCGCGGGAGGTGAAGACGACGATCTGCAGGCCCGGCGCGTCGGCGAATTTCCCGACCGTCCAGAGATACGCGTCCGTGCCGAACGTGATCGTGCGGTCCGGCGCCGGCTTGAAGCCCCCCTCCGGCCGGAAAAGGAAGATCCTCGCCGATCGGCCTCCGGTGATGACGAGGTCGGGGCGCCCGTCGTCATTGAGGTCAACGGCGTCGATCGAGTCGGCCTGGTCCACCTGGATCCGCACCGTGTCGAACGCGAGCTCCTGCGCCGCGGCGGGGGAGGCCATGAGGGCGACCAAGAGAAGGGCGATCTTCATTCAACGGCCCGCACGCCCTTGAGGAAATCGACGTAGGGGATCTTCCAGCCGTCGATCGTCGCCGCGGGCCCCACGAGCTTGAAATACCACGTCCCCCGCGAGGTCTCGACGACCCCGACGAGCAGCCGCGCGTTTTCCAGCGGCTTGGCCTGGTCGTCCGCGGAGTAGGTCCCCGAAATGTCGACCACCGTCGTGGGAGAGGCGGCCCCTTCGATCTTCTTGACGTCGGGCTCTCCGCCTCCCATCTGGCCCTGCCACTGCTCGATGTTGCTCTCGAGCGTCGACGCGGGACCCCCGAAGCTGAAGAGCGTCAGCGAGGCCGCGTCCGCCCTGCCGTTCCGGTCCGGCACCCGGTACTGCGCCTTGCGCATGGCATTCGAGGGCTTCTCCACCACCCACTCGGCCGGGGCCTTGAAGGAGATCTCCTTCACTCCCGACGGTTGGGCCGGCGGCGTAGGCGCGGCGGGAGGGGTGGGCGCCGGCGAGGTCGACGATCCGCAACCGGCGAGGACGAGCGAGAATGCGAATGTCGCGAATCTCATGATCCGCCATTCTACGGGAAAGCCGGGCCTCGGTGTATAGTGCGGGCGTGGACCCCTCCTGGGTGGTTCCGATCCCCCCGCGGACTTTCGACGCGGATGTCGCCCTCCCCGGCTCCAAGAGCGTCGCCAACCGCGCCCTCGTCTGCGCCGCGCTTGCGGAGGGAAAAAGCCGGATCCGCGGCTTCGCGAGGGCCGACGATTCCAAGCTCCTGATCCTCGCCCTGCGCAAGCTCGGGTTCTCGATCGAGCCCGCGGCCCCTTCTGATTTGATCGTCACGGGCGGGTCCGTGACCGCGGCGGAGGCGTCGCTCCAGTTCGGCAACGCCGGGACCTCGTTCCGGTTCGCCGCGGCGGTCGCGGCGCTCGGCCGGGGCGTCTTCACGCTCGACGGCGATCCGCGATTGCGGGAGCGCCCGATGGGAGGGCTCGTCGCGGCGCTCCGGACGCTCGGCGCGAAGATCGACTACGGCGGCGTCGAGGGCTTTCCGCCGATCCGGATCGCGGCGGCCGGGCTCGGCGGCGGCCGGGCGGAAGTGGACGCCTCGGCCTCGAGCCAGTTCCTCTCGGCGTTGCTTCTGGCGGCGCCGGCGGCCCGGGGTCCCGTCGAGCTCGTGCCCGTCGGCCCGGTCAGCTCGGGCGGCTACGTCGATCTCACGAGACGGGTGATGGAGACCTTCGGTGTTCGCGCGACCGGCCTGAAAGTGGAGCCGGGCCGGTATCGGGCGGCGGACTTCACGGTCGATCCCGACGCCGCGGCGGCGGGCTACTGGGCGGCGATCGCGGCGGTGACGGGCGGGCGGGCCTTCGTGCGGGGCGTCCGACCCGATAGCGGTCAGC
>DATHFI010000256.1:0-2152 GCA_035490275.1 Planctomycetota bacterium | reverse complement strand
CCGAGAGGATCAAGATCGACGTCGGCTCGCTGTACCCCCTGGAGCAGGAGCTGACCCTCGAGGTCAGCGGACGCGACGTCATGGCCATGATGCCCCGCAAGGTGACCATCACCAGCGAGGAAATCCGCGAGGCCATGAAGGAGCCGTTCGACGCGATCATCCACGCCATCAAGGAGTGCCTCGAGGAGACGCCGCCCGAGCTCGCGGCCGACCTCACCGAGCGCGGCATCACGATGGCCGGCGGCGGCTCGCTCATCCGGGGCATCGACCGCGCCATCCGCAAAGAGATCGACGTCCCGGTCCGCATCGCCGAGGACCCGTTGACCTGCGTCGCCCGCGGCACCGGGCTCGTGATCGAGAACCTCGACAAGTTCAAGGACGCGCTCGAGTCCGATGATGATGTGATGAACTAACCCCGGTCGAGAGTCCGGATCAGGACTCCGCGACCGCCACGGCCGCCGCGTGGGACGAAGTGTGGGTCATCGACAAGTGCCACCTGCGGATCTTCAACTCTCTCGCCCGAGCCGCCGCCTTTCCCGAGAGCTTCACGTTCGCGCCTCCGTGGTCGCGCGGCACCACTTCCACGTCGGTCCAGGCGACGCCGCCGCTCCACCCCGTCCCGAGCGCTTTCAGGACCGCCTCCTTCGCCGCGAACCGGGCCGCGAAGTGGGTCGCCGGATGCGCCTGGCGGTCGCAGTACCGGCGCTCGCCGGGCGTGAAGAGCCGCTCCCTCAGGCGGGCGGAGGGTCGCTCGAAGCGCGCGACCTCGACCAGGTCGAGCCCGACTCCAGCGATGGCGGCGGGGCGGGGGGGCATGCGGGCCATGCTATATTGGTTGGGTGACAGTTGCGAGATTCCGGCTCCCAGATCTTTGAGCTTGAAGCATCGGAAAGCTGGGATCGGAAAACGGGGAACGGGGAACGGGGAACGAGAAGCAGACCCGAACCACACAATGACACGCGTCGTCCTGCTGCCGGTCCTGCTGCTCCTCGCGCAGGAGGCCCCTCCGAGGAAGGTCGATCGTGTCGTCGCCGCGTTCTACGCGGGACGATGGGATGCGACCACGGGAGAGGGAATGACGCGGCCCGGCGGCGGAGACGCCTTCCAGGATCATCCCGAGTCCTTCCGAGAATTCACCTACCGCAGCTCCGCGTGGCACCGGAAGAACCTCGAGGAGATGGCCGCCGCGGGGATCGACGTGGCGCTCTGCGAGTTCGCCGGAAACTCCGCCGCGGTCGATGCCCTGGTCGCGGCGCTCGAGTCCGCCGAGAAAGAGAAGAAGAAGACCGCGAAGGTCGCCCCCGTCATCGACGACCCGACGCGCGCCCTCGCCCTGCTCGGCCGCATCCCGGCCCGGTTCCTGGCCACCGCCGAGGGGCGGCCCATGGTCTGGTTCCCTCCTTCGAAGCGCGCGGCCCCCGCGGCGCTGGAGGCGACGCGAATGATGGTCCCCTTCTTCGCCGTCGCCACGGCGGCGTGGGGCAAGCCGGATCTTGTCTATCTCCCCGGAGGCGATTTCGACGGGCCCAAGGAGATGGACGTCATCACGGTCGGGCCGGGATACCGGGACGGCGCCGCCCGCGTCCGCGACCGCGCCGACGGCGCGTGGTACGAACGCTCCTGGTACCTTGCCCTGAAGATGCGGCCGCGCATCCTGGCGATCGAGTCCTGGAACCGCTTCGACGAGGGCTCGACGATCTGTCCGACCGTGGAGCACAAGAAGGACTTCGTCGACCGCACCCGCAAGTACGCCGCGCTCTTCAAGAAGGGCGAGGAGCTGGAGCGGCCCAAGGGAAAGTACTCCAATGTCGTCGGGGCGAGCTTCCACCTGAAGTTCAACCCGCCTTCCGAGGGCCTCCAGCCCGTGGCCGCCCCCGGCGCGGCCTTCGAGGTGGTGGCTCTCACGGACGACAAGATCCTGATCGCCAAGCCGGTGGAGGGGGTCGCGCGGCGGATCCTCGCCTTCGCCGTCGACGATTCCTACGCGCTCTATGAACGGCGGGAGTACGAGGTCCAGGCGCAGGTCCTGGACAAGGGGACGGGCCGGCTCGTCCTCGAGTACGATGCGGCCTCGCCCGGAAAAGGGGGGACCGACCGGACCCGCCGGGCCGCCGAACCCTTCTATTTCACCGACTCAGGGGGATGGGCCACC
>DATHFI010000255.1:0-3604 GCA_035490275.1 Planctomycetota bacterium | reverse complement strand
CAGGAGGGCCGGCGACAGCAGGCCGCCCGCGAATCCGACGCTGATGTTGCAGTCTCCCGCCCCGTGGTTGCGCGGGTCGATGCCCTTCGGCTTGGGCAAGACCGTATTGACGATGAAGTCCGCGGCCACCTCGGAATTCAGTCCGTGCGAGACCCAGCCCGATTTGAAATTGAAGGGGTCCACGGCTCGGACGTGCCAATGGTAGCTGCCGTCCGTCAGGTTCGTCGCATCGACGAACGCATCCTGGCCCGACGCCACCGCGGTGCCGGTGAAATTCGAGTTGTTCGAGAAGAAGGTCAGGACCGTCGCGACCTCGGCTTCCAGGTAGCAGTCATTGGAGTCCGGGTCGTTCACCGTCGCGCGCAGCCGGACCGTCTTGTTCGAGGTGCTGCCGCCCGTCGGAATGGACCCCACGCCCGGGTTGAGTTGCCCTGTATTCGTGGGGTCGAGCGGTGCCTGGTTCTGGCCGGTGATGGTGAGCCGCACACACCAGTTGGAGGAGTTATTCGTGAGCCCGAACTGGTAGCTGGCGCCCGCCTGGGTGAACCGGAGCACGTTGCTGGCACCCGGAAGGTAAACACTGTTGCCCGGCGTGAGAGGGGCCCCCTGGAAGGTCTGGGTGCCCGCGACGCCCGACCCGCTCTGGTAGCACTGGCACGATGTGGGGGCAGCCGATCCCGCCCCCAGCTGGGTGCCGTTCAGGAAGACGTTGAACAGGGAGCCGCCGCCGGCGCAGTTCACCCCCCACGCGAGCTCGACCTGGATCGACACGTAGCTGTAGCCAATCGTGTCCGTGAAGGTCATGTCCAGGTTGCCGCCCGGCGTGGGAGTCCGCTGCTGGGGGAAGCAGTAACAGGTGTAGCAGTTCTGCCACCCAGCGAAGTTGTTGGTGTCGGCGGCCGAGTAGGTAATGACCTGGACCGGCGGCGCCTGCGCCATGGCCAACCCGCACAGGAGAGGAATCAGAAGAACACCCATCACCACCGACTTCCGCATCGTATTCCCCTTTCGATCCTGGGCACCGTGGTCCCCACCGACTCCAGATGCCGCGGAACGGCCCATATGGGCTATTCCTCAAGAATATACAACTCTCGACGGTTTTCGTTCAACGCTTCTTGCAAGAACCGCGGTAAAACTCACTTCCGGGGCGCGGCCGGCCCTTCTCCCGATCCCATCTCCAGTGGGAGATTCTGCTCCCTCCACCCCTTGAGATGGCCTTCCAGGTGGAAGAGCCGCTTGAAGCCCATCTGGCGCAGGATGCTCACCGCGATGCCGCTGAGCCCCTTGGTGATACCTTCGCAGCATCCACAGTACACGACGATCACGCGGTCCCGGTCCTCGGTTTCGAACCTCTGCTGCACCTCGGCCTGCGGAACACGAACCGCCCCGGGCAGATGGCCCGCCGCGTACGTCGCCGCGTCCCCTACGAAGACGATCATGGGTTTGAGGCCGAGGTCGAGCGCGTTTTTCAGGGCGACCGGCCCGATGTTCTCCGGTTCCACCTGGGCCTGCGGCGCCGGACCGATCGGGCGCTCCGACTCCAGCTGGCGGTAGAACTCGGCGATCGAGGAGGAGGATTCCACGGGGAAATCCCGCTCCTTCCAGAGCTTCAATCCCCCCTCGAGGCAGTAGACGGCGTCGAACCCCGCCGCGCGGAAGTGAAAGGGCGCCTCGAAATGGGGATAGACTTCGCCGTAGAGGATGACGATCGTGTTCCGCGCGAGGTCCTTGAGGGCGCCGTCCTTCAGGGCCGCGGGGAGCTCCCTCCACATCGTGTGGCCGCCGCCCTGGATGGACTCCATCAGGTGGCGACTCTTCAGGCGCATGTCGAAGAGCATCGCGGGACGCCCCTGGAAGGGATGGCCCGCCGGGACCGTTTTCTTCCCCATCGCGAGATGGTAGGCGAGGTCGACGGGCATCACGGGGGTCTTCACCGGCGGGTCCGCAAAGGCGCCCATCGCCTCGAAGGGCGCGTACGGCGTGTTCATGATCCGGGGCGTCGGGACCTCGTGTTTCTGGAACCAGGGGCGCGTGCGGTCTTCGAGGAGACGCGCGACCGCCGCTTCGTCCACCTTCCCCGAGTGACGCGACTTTCCACCGCCCGCCAGGAGAACGACGCCGGCGAGGAGCACTCCGACGACAAGAAAAACCACTCCGGATTTCATATTGGACCCTCACCAGGAGGACGCGAGACGGGACTTCGAAACCATCCTATCCACCGGCCACGTGAAGGTGAACAACGCGCGGCCCGGGATCCTTCACCGGTTCACGGCTTGCGGGGCGCGGCCGGGCGTTTCGGCGCGTTGGGGCAGGCGCGGGCGAGTTTTTCCGCGCCCTCCCAGAAGGGACCGAAATCCTCGGCCTCGAGCGCCTGGAGCTGTTCCGTCGTGATGCATCCATGGCGCCGCGCGTGCTGGCGGAGCTGCTGGATCAGGGCGACGCGGTACTCATGCGCGAGCTTCAGGAAGGCGTCCTTGCGCGGCAGGGGCTCGAGCGCCTTCAGCTCCTCGAGCGCCTCGGGCCGCCGGAGGGCGACCCACCGGAAGAACCCCTGGCGCGGGAACCGGACCGGGCCGTACCGGGCCTGCATCCACCGGAAAAATCCCGTGGCCAGCTCGGCCTGGCGGCGCCGCTCGTCGGGGTCCATCTTTTCCAGCCGCTCGCGGAGCGCCTTCTGCCGCTCCGGGGCGAGAGCGCGGAACCGCTCCAGGTTCTCGAGCAGACGATGGCGCTCCTCGGGAGAAAGTTTCCGCACCGCCTCGACGCGCTCCCTCAGCCGCGCCTTCTGCTCCGGCGTCAGGCCGCGAAACTTCTCGAGGAGGGCGCGATCGATGGGTGGACGCGCGGGCTGTTCCTGCGTCGCGGCGACGCACGTCACGGCCAGGAGAATCGCGAGGCGCACCATCCTAGTGATCCTCCGGGGGAAGAGCGCCGGAAGATTCCCGGTCGAGCAATTCGTAGGTACGGATCACTTCCATGTTGTCGGCGAGTTCCCAGGTCTGGTCGCGCGCCAGTTCCTCGAGCAGCCCGCGGTCCTCGGCGGAGAGTTTCTCGATCGCCGACTCAACCGCGCCCGGCGACTCGCCCTTGTAGACGAGGATTGCGACCAGGAGCGCGGCGGCCGCCCCGAGCGCCGCCACGACCCGCGGGATCCAGGATCCGCGGGTCCTCCGATGAACCTGCGCGAGGAACGCGGAATCCGGCTCGAGCGGCTCCAAGCGCCCCAGGAGTTCCCAGGTACCGCGGTACGCCTCCGCCGCGCGGCGGCACCCGGTGCACGCGGCGAGATGGGAGCTCGCCTCCGCGGCCCGATCCGCGGTCAGGCGGCCGTCGAGGTATTCGATCAGGACCGGCTTGAGGTCAGGACAGTTCATCTTCCGCTCCAGCCCTGTAACCCGCCCGCGGCGCCCAAGTCGCGCTCATAATGAAAACCGCGCCTCCCCGCACGCGAACACCGAACAGGTCCCGGTGTAGTCCCAGCACTCCCGGTGATGCGGCGTATGGCATCGGCGGCACTCGACCCGGCGATCGACCACGTCCCCCGAGCATACCGGACAGTGAGGCCGGGACGCCTGCGGCGGCGCGTCGAAGTACTGCACCGCCT
>DATHFI010000254.1:0-2023 GCA_035490275.1 Planctomycetota bacterium | reverse complement strand
TGGTCCTCCCATGGAACCGGTCCTCCAGGTGGCGCTCGACTTCCTCGAGCTCTCGCGCGCCCTGAAAGCCGCCCGCGAGGCGGTCAAAGGCGGCGCGCAGTGGGTCGAGGCGGGCACCCCCCTCGTGAAGAGCGAGGGCCTCGCCGCCATCCGCGCCCTCCGCAAGGAATTCCCCAAGGCCTACCTCATCGCCGACCTCAAGACGCTCGACGCGGGGCGCGCGGAGTTCGAGGCCGCCGCCAAGGCGGGCGCCAATTGCGCCACGGTCTGCAGCACCGGCTCCGACTCCACGATCCTCGAGTGCATCGAGGCGGGGAAAAACTACGGGATCGACGTCGCGGTCGACCTCCTCGGCGTCCACGGCGAAGCGCAGATCGAGCTCGCGAAAAAATGTGACGAGTGGGGCGCCCACCACGTCGGGCTCCACCTGCCGATCGACGACCAGATGCGCGGCGGCGACCCCGCCGCCGAACTGCGCCTCCTCCGCCCCCACGTCGCGATCCCCATCGCCGTGGCGGGAGGAATCAACAGCGAGACGGCCGCGGACGTCGTCAAAGCGGGCGCCGACATCGTCATCGTCGGCGGCGCGATCACGAAGAGCGCGGACGCGGAGAAAGCCACCCGTACGATCCTGAAGGCGATGCGGAGCGGCGTCGCCATCGCGACCGAACTCTACAAGCGCGGCGGGAGCGAGGCGGAGATCCGCAAAATATTTGAGGCGGTTTCGACCCCCAATATCTCCGACGCGATGCACCGGTCCGGAGACCTTCCCGACATGACCCCGCAGGTCCCCAAGGTCAAGATGGCGGGACCCTGCGTCACGGTCCGGACGATCGCCGGCGACTGGGCCAAACCCGTCGAAGCCATTGACGTCGCGAAACCGGGCGAGGTCATCGTGATCGACGCGGGCGGCCGCGGGCCCGCGGTCTGGGGCGAGCTCGCGAGCGAGTCGTGCCTCTCGCGGAAAATCGCGGGCGTCGTCATCGACGGCGGGATCCGCGACATCGACTCCATCCGCGCCGTCGGTTTCCCCGCGTTCGCTCGGGTCGTCACCCCGACGGCGGGCGAGCCCAAGGGCTTCGGCGAGATCAACACCCCCATCAAGATCGGCGGAGTCTCGATCGCGCCGGGAGACTGGATCGTCGGCGACGAAAGCGGCGTCGTGCGCGTCCCGAAAGCCCGCGCCGTCGAGATCGCGAACCGCGCCATGGATGTTCTGGAAAAGGAAAACCGCCTGCGGGGCGAGATCCGCTCCGGGGGGACCCTCGCGAAAATCACCGAATTGATCAAGTGGGAGAAGCAGATCGTCGAAGGGAATGGGGGAGCGCCGGCTCCGGAATCCGGGAAACCCAGGAAGACGGCGCGAAGGACGAAGTAGGATTGGACCGATGATCTGCCGGAAGTGCGGGCAAGCCACGGCCACGTATCACGTCTCCGAGAAAACGATGCTCGGCGTGAATTCCGAGATTCACCTCTGCGAAGCCTGCGCCGCGGCCCTGGGTTTCAAGGGGACGGTCGGCCCCAGCGTCGGCGCCCTCCTGGAGTCCCTGGGCGCCGGACCCGGAGACCCGCAAGCCATGTTCCTGGTGACTCCAATGGACTGCCAGAAGTGCGGCAAGGGCCATGCGTCGATCCATTTGTTCGAGGCGTCCCACGGCTACGAAAGGGAACACCATCTGTGCGAGGAGTGCGGCCGGGCGGCGGCCGAGGTCCTCGACTCCGTCTTCACGGATTTTCCGGACGCGCCGGCAGCCGGACCCCGGCCCACGTGCCCGGAATGCGGCCGGACCCGTTTCGATTTCGTGAAAGTGGGAGTCCAGGTCCGGGCGAGCATCCAGCACGCCATACTTCCGGTGCGCATTTTGATCCGCGGGTGCGCCTGGTCCCCGCCCTAATCGGGCATGCCGGGCCCGCGAATCGGAAGAAATTGGCGGGACGTGGGTTATAATGAGGGTTCGATGATCTGTGGAAAGTGCTCGAAGAACCACGCCACGGTCCACGTGACCGAGGTCGTGAACGGCGT
>DATHFI010000253.1:0-6544 GCA_035490275.1 Planctomycetota bacterium | reverse complement strand
CCTTTCTGCTCGTCGCGGTTGCGGATGGGAAGAAATCAACCGACAAGATGCCGGACGATCTGAAGGAGCTTCCCTGCCTGCGGCTCGTCGTGATCCGCTAGCGCCCCCATGAAATTCGCGCGCGTCGTCTGACCTGGTGGCGGCGTGGGTGAAGACCGCGCCGATTACTTCGGCGTCGCCTTGAAGACGACGTTGCCCTCCAGCTCGAACACGGCTCCGACGATCCGCCCGCACGCCACGCTCGGAAAGGAGGCTTTCTTCCCGGCCGGGCTGAGCGCGATGTTCTTCGCGCCCTTCTCCGAGGAGGTCCAGTAGATCCGCTGCTCGCCCGAGCGCAGGTCCTCCCAGGCGGCGTGCATGATGCCCTTCGCGTCGACCGCGAGCGCCGGATGGCCCTTCAAGCCCTTCGGATCGTCGGCGAGCGGCGACTCGCGCGGGAGGGCGCCTCCGGACGTGACCGTCCAGTACACCTTGCGATCGTTCCGGCCCGTCCGCATGTCCATCCAGGCGGCCGCGAACCTCTTCCCGTCGCGCGACACGGCGACGGCGGGCGCGTCCATGGGTCAGCCTTCGACCTTCGTCTCGATCTGGTGGAGCCGTTGGGGCGGGCGATAGGCCTTGCCGCCGTCCTTCGAGGCGGCGAACCAGACGGGGCGGTTCTCCTTCTCGGCGCCGTCGCGCCACGCGAGGATCGGATTTCCGGCGCCGTCCACCGCGATCCCCGGAGCGCAGCACTCGCAAAGGGTCGTCGCAATTTTCACGTTGCGGCCGGGCTTTCCGTCGACCACCTTGCAGTAGTAGAGGTCCTGTCCCTTGGTGCGGCCGCGCAAATCGAGCCACGCGACATGGACTTCCCCGTTGGGCGCCACCGCCATCGCGTGCAGCGACTCCGGGGCTGTCCCCTTCTGCTCGTTCACCTGGACCGGCGCTCCGAAGGTTCTTCCGCCGTTTTCCGACCACGCGACCCACAGCTCGGCCTTCGGGTAAACCTCGCGCAGCTCGTTGGGGTCGAAGCAGACCGGGGCGGTGACGGCGACGCGTTTCTTCTCGTCGACGCCGATCCGGGGTCCGCGCTGCATGCCGCCGCGGGCCATTCCATGGGCGTCGATGGCGACCGCGGGCGCGCTCCACGTCGCCCCGTCGTCGGTCGAGACCGCCACCTCGACGTTTCCCTTCCGCAGGAAGACGCAGTAGAGCCCGCCGTCCTTGTCGGCGGCGAGCTGGGGCTGCTCGGCTCCCTTCGCGACCACGATGGGAGGCGGGGGCTCCTGGGTCCCCGCCTGGGGCGCGAGGAGAAGGGCCGCCAGCAGGATCCGCGTCATGGGACCTTATGTACCGCCGGAGGCGCGCGCGGTCAACGGGTGGTGACGGGTTAGTTTCCAGATTCGAGATCCCAGATCCCAGATTCCGAAGTTGCGAGCTTCGATTCCTCGACCTCGAACGCATCCGAGCAATACAGGGCTGTGAAACTCGAAGCTGGAACCTTCGGGAGGCTGGGGTCTGGAATCTGGGATCTCGAAACTGACGTGGCCCCCCGCCGGTTGCGTCTCCCTCCGGGCCCGCGTATGCTGGCGCGATGCGGGTCCTCGTGACGGGGTTCACTCCTTTCGGAAAACACCGGAGCAATCCCACGGAACGCCTGGCGCGCGAGGCCGACGGACGCCGGGTCGGCGGGGCGCTCCTCGCGGGCCGGGTCCTGCCGACGGAATTCCGCGGGTGCGACCGGGCCCTCGATTCCGCCCTCCGCGAGACCCGTCCGGACGCGGTCCTGATGTTCGGCCTCGACGGGCGCCGGAAGCGGCTCGCGCTGGAATGCGTCGCACTCAACGTGGACCACGCGGAGAAGCCCGACAACGCGGGCCGCCAGCCGTGGCGCCGGCCGATCGATCCGCGGGGCCCGACCGTTGTCGAGTCGACCCTCCCGGTGGATCGCCTGCACTCCGCCCTCCGCCGGGCCGGAATGGCGGTCGCCGTCTCGTACCACGCCGGGACGTACGTCTGCAACCACGCCTTCTACCGGGCCGTGCGTCGGGCCGGGCGCGCCCGGGTGGGTTTCATCCACGTTCCGAAAACAATCTCGCCGCGGCGCCTGAGGCGGGCGCTTACAATCCTGGTCCGCCTCCTCGCGCGCCGGGGGAATATGCATTGAGTACCGCGCGTTACTGGAATCAACATTAGGAGACCTTGATATGTCGCACGCCCCGATCCTGGCGGCCGCCATCGCGCTCCTCGCCTTCACGCGCGCCGCCGTCCCGGACGAGACGACGTACTACGTCGGCCATCACCCGAAGTACGTGAACATCACCTTCGAATCCGAGGCCGACATCGAGAACATCGTCGGCACCACCAACAAGGCCGCCGGCGAGATCAAGGCGGACCTCGCGAAGGGCGCCGGGTCCGTCTCCATCACCGTCCCCGTCGCCTCGCTGAAGACGGGCATCGACATGCGCGACGAGCACCTGCGGTCGGAGATGTGGCTGAACGCGGCGAAATTCCCCGCCATCACGTTCGCTTCGAAGAAGGTCGAAAAGGGCGAGGGCAACACCGTCAAGGTGACCGGCGATTTCTCGATGCACGGCGTCACGAAGGAAATCACGGTGACCGTCGAGTGGAAGGAGCTTCCGGACGAGGTCGTGAAGAAGGCGAAATTCCCCGAGGGGAAGTGGCTGAAGTTCACCACGAAGTTCGAGGTGAAGCTCTCGGACTTCGGCGTGAAGATCCCCGAGTTCGTCGTCGGGAAGGTCAGCGACGCCTGGACCGTGAAGATGGCGATGTTCTCCGGGACCGCGAAGCCCGAGGCCGAGAAGAAGTGAGCCGGATCCGCGACCGGATCGCGAAAGCCGCCCTCATCCTGGGCGTGGCCGGATCGCTCGCGCCGCCCGTCGTCGCCGCGCTCTTGAGCGCCGCGTCCGGCCGGAACGTGATCCTCGTCACGACTCCGAACAGCCCCGACATCGTCGAGGCCAACCGCGCCCTGTGGACTCCCGGGGAGCCCGTGGCGCCGCTCTACGGCACGCCGGTGGGGGAGCCGATGAGGATCCTGTTCGCCGATCCCGCCCGGATCATCGTGCCGAAAGAGGACCCGACGCTGACGCTGTACACGGTCGACAAGTCGAAGGGGGAGAATCCGCTGCAGGAGCAGACGATGTGGTTCGCCGTGCGAATGGCGATGTACGCCTCCGGCGCGCTCCTGGCGGCGGCGCTCCTGTACTATTTGTGGCGCCGGCGTCGCGGACCCCGCTCGGCGGTCACAGAATGACGCTTCGATCCGCTTCGGCGTGGGGCGGCAGCTCGGCCACCGGCGCTTTCTTGGGAAACAGCCGGCTCTTCACGTCCTCGACCATTCCGTAGAACGACGGCACGACGAAGAGCGTGAAGAGCGTCGACACCACCATCCCGCCGATCACCGAGAGCGCCATGGGGCGGATGAGTTCCGCGCCGGCGCCGATCGACATCGCCGCGGGAATCGCGCCCGCGATCGTCGACATGCTCGTCATCAGGATCGGCCGCAGGCGGATGGGACACGCGGTGAAGATCGCCGTCTTCCAATCCGCGCCCTTGTCCCGATTCTGGTTCGTGTAATCCACGAGGATGATGGAGTTCTTCTTCGCGATCCCCATCAGGAGGATGATCCCGATCGCGGAGTAGATGTTGAGCGACAGGCCGGCCACCCATAGGACGATCACCGCGCCCATGACGCTGAAGGGGAGTGCGAGGAAGACCGTCACCGGGTGGATGAAGCTGTTGAACTGCGAGGCCAGCACGACATAGGCGATGAACAGGCCGAGCGCCATGACGAGCAGGAGGCTCTGTTGCGTCTCCTTCGTCGTCTGGGCCGTGCCGGTCCAGTACATCTGGTAGCCTTCTTCCTGGACCTCCTTCCAGAGATCCTCCATCGCCTTGAAGGCGTCGGCGTGCGACTTCCCTTCCGGCACGTTCGCCTGGACCCCGATGGCGCGCTCCCGGTTTTTCCGGTTGATCGTGAGGAGCGTCGGCCGCTCCTCGATCGTCACGACCTCGGAGAGCGGCACGAGCTCGCCCGAGGCGGACCGGACGCGGATGTCCCGTACGTCCTCGGTGCGCAGGCGCTGGTCGCGAAGGACGCGGACCCGCACGTCGTACCGCCGGCCCTGGTCCTTGAACTTCCCGATCCGGGTGCCGCCGATGAGCGCGCCGACCGTGTTCCCGATCGCGGCCATCGAGACGCCCGACTCGGCCGCCTTCTTGCGGTCGGGCATGATGTGGATCTCGGGCATCCCGACCTGGTAGTCGGTGTTGACGTCCTTCAGGAGCGGGTGGACCTCCATCTTGTCCATCAGGCGGTCGGCGAGAACCGCGAGCTTGTCCCAGTCCGGGCCCCGGATCGACACCTCCACGTTGGCGCCGCGCCGCCCGGCGATCGCCGCGGACGCAAGATCCTGGGGGGTGACCTTCAGGTCCGGGATGGCGTTGAACTGCCGGGTGAACTCGATCAGCTCCTGCATCGACCGCTTCCGCTCGTTGCGGGGCTTCAGCGTCACGAACAGGTTCGCCGTATTCACCTCGCCGCCGCCGAATCCGCCCACGGCCATGAAGTAGCGCTCGATCTCGGGCTGCTGGATCACGACGTCTTCGACCTGCCGGCAGAGGCGGTCGGTGTAATCGATCGACGAGCCCACGGGCGTCTGGAGGCGGACAAGGAACCGTCCCTGGTCCTGCGACGGGACCAGCTCCGTGGGCAGGCGCGTGAGGATGAACAGCGACGCCGCGAAGAGCGAGAGTGAGACCGTGAAGACCGCCCACCGCCAGCGGATCGCCGGCCGCAGCGCCCGGGAGTAACCGGCGGCGAGCTTTTCGAATAGGGCGTCGACCGACCGCCCGAGCCTCGTCGTCCGCCGGGTCACGTCGAGGAACTGGGAGCAGCGGGCGGGAGCGATCGTCAGGGCCTCGATGAGCGACAGGAAAACCGAGACGGAGAGGACGACGCCGAACTGGAAGAGGAACTTCCCGATGATGCCCTGGGCGAACGCGATCGGGAGGAAGATCGCGATGATCGCGACGGTCGCGGCCATCGCGGCGAAGGTGATTTCGCGCGCGCCGTCGCGGGCGGCGTCCACCCGGCCCTTGCCCATCTCCCGGTGGCGGAAGATGTTCTCCATGACCATGATCGCGTCGTCGACGACGATGCCGATCGACAGCGACAGCGCCAGAAGCGTGAAGGTGTTCAACGTGAAGCCCATGAAGTACATCACGGCGAACGTGCCGAGGATCGACGTGGGGATCGCGAGGACGATGTTGATCGTCGAGCTGAGGGATCCGAGGAAGAGCCAGCAGACGAACGCGGTGAGGAAAACCGCGAGGATCATCGTCAGCTGGATTTCGTGGATCGACGCCTCGATGTACGGCGTCGAGTCGAAGACGATCTCGAGCTTCAGGTCGGGGGGCAGGCCCTTCCGGATCTCCTCGATCTGCGCGCGCACGCCCTTCGCGACGGCCACCGCGTTGGCGCCGCGCTGCTTGCGGATCCCGATGCCCTGCGAGGGCTCGCCGTTGGAGCGGGCGATCCGCCGCCGGTCCTCGAGGCCGTCCTCGACCACGGCGATGTCCTCCAGGCGCACCTGAGCGAGCCCGTCATTGCGGAGGATGATCCGGCGGAAATCTTCGAGGGAGGGCGCCTCGCCTTCCGACCGGACGTTGATCTCCTTCCATGGGCCCTCGATCCGGCCCGCGGGAACCTCCACGTGCTCCCGCTGGAGCGCGGCGATGACCTCGTCCGTTGAGAGCGAGAAAGCCTCGATCCGCTTCGTGTCGAGCCAGATGCGGACGTTCCGCTCGAGGTACCCTCCGCCCAGGCTGATCTCGCCCACGCCGGGCACGGTTTGGAGCCGGTCCTTGACCTGGTTGCGGACGAAATCCGAGAGGGCCTGGGGCGGGCGCGGCCCGATGAGGCCCACGAACATGATGGGACTGTCCTCGGGATTGTTCTTCGAGACGACGGGGGGATCCATGTCCTTCGGCAGGAGCCGCTGGGCTTGGGCGAGTTTCGCCTGGACGTCCTGCAGCGCCACGTCGATGTCCCGGTCGAGATTGAATTCGATGGTGACGTTGGCGGAGCCCTGGCGGCAGGAACTCGTCACCTCCTTGATGCCCTGCACCGACATGACGGCATCCTCGACGACGTCCACGACGTCGTTCTCGATGATCTCGGGGGCGGCGCCCTCCCACGTCAGGGCGACGTTCACGACGGGATAGTCCACGTCGGGCATCTGCGAGACGCCGAGCCGGAGGAAGGCGATCCCGCCGAGCACCATGAACGCGATCATCAGCATCCAGGCGAAAACCGGCTTCTTAACGGATAGATCAGACAAGGTCATATGGTTCGTTCCTATGCGCGATTACTGATGACCGATGACGGATGACTTTCGGCCGTCATCTGTCATCCGGTTCTCACTTGACCACCTCGACTTCTCGCCCGTCCTGGACGATGGATCCCCCGCGGACGACGAGCGATTCCCCCTCGGCCAGTCCGTCCAGGATTTCGACCTTGTCGTCGAGCGTCCGCACG
>DATHFI010000252.1:0-4408 GCA_035490275.1 Planctomycetota bacterium | reverse complement strand
GAGAATCGAGGCCGGACGCGACGGGAAGCAGGGGGCTGGCGGCGAGAACCCGCAGGAAGTCCCTCCGGGCCCAGTCGTTCTTGGTAGTCATGTTCCTTGTTCCCTTCGAACCAATTCCGGGGCTCCACCTCGCAAATGCGTGTTCAGGCGTTTCGGACGGTAGTGATTACCCCGAGATAGTGACATCTGAGGTCTCACACATTGAAGGGCCATGCTGCCAGCGTGGGGAGTGAGCCGGGGCCCCGGCCGAATGGCTCGGCCGGGGCCATGACCATCTCTACTGAGCTTGCGACTTCCAGATCCCGGCTTCTCGTTGTGCCTCTTCAACGGCCGACAGGAAGCCCCTCCATGCAGACCTCGCGTCCAGTCGGACGAACTCCTGGAGCTTCCGCTCTGAGAAGTACCGGACAAACTCCGGCGTGCGGTGTTCCGCGAGGAACTTCCGGATCGGTTCGGGCAGCTTCAACAAGCGAAGGTGACGAAGGACACGCTTCGCCGACTGCTTGAGCAGTTGCGCCAGCGAAGCGACGCTTTTCAAGCCGCGAGACTCCATCTGGAGGGCGTAGAACTCCGCCTCCTGCAAGGGCGTCCGCTCACGCTTCAGATGCGCCTGGAACTGCTTCCAGACCTTCTTCTGGAGCTTGTCCAAGTGCCGGAGGGCCTCCGGCTTGTCCGAGAGGACCAGCTTCTTGTGGCGGTTGACGAGCCGGGTATAGTAGGGCGTGTTGGCCCGAAGGGTACGCCGGGCCGATCCCTCTTGGTTCGCAACGGGTAACCGGAGGGCGATTCGTTATCGCCACCCAGAATGCGAGAACAGGGATACGACGAGCGGTCACGCCGTAGCCCCACAGAAGCCAGAGGACAGAAATAGGGCGGAGGGGGACCGCCGCCCCGATTCGTTCCCGCCTTCCGAAGTGCGCAAACAACCCCCGAGTTCCGTCGTCTATTGAATTGGACGCCCGCGCCGGGCGCGAGACGGATAGAATGGACGTCCGCCCGATCCATGGAGGTGGCTCATGAAGAAGTTCGCCGTGATCCTACCCGTCGCCGCGCTGCTCGGAGTCGGCGCGCTCCTCACCGTCGCCGCCTCCCCGCCCCAGGACGAATCCAAGGTCGAGAAGCTCCTCAAGAGCATGAACGAGAAGCTCGACCGCCTCGAGAAGCGGGTCGCCGAGCTCGAGAAGAAGGCCGCCGAGAAGGGCCCGCTCTCGGGGATCGAGGAGCGGTTCAAGGGGCTCTTCGACAAGTTCAAGGACAAGGGCGAGGGGATGCTCGACGAGCTTCGCCGCGCCATGCCGGACCTCCCCAACCTCGACGGCCTTCCCGACATGCTCCAGGGCCTGGACTTCGGGAGCCTCCTCGAAACGCTCAAGGACCAGCTCCAGGACAAGATGGGCGAGAAGTTCGACGGCTTCTTCGACGGGCTCGACCTGCCCCAGCTGCTCGACAAGATGGAGAAGAAGTCCGAGCCCCGCAAGCCCACGCCGAAGCACCGCGAAATCTAGCTTCGAGCTTCAAGCTTCGAGCTTCGAGCCGGGTGTTGGGACTTCCCGCCAGGGCCGACGCATTCGCGCATCAGTCTCCGGCTTGAAGCATGAAGCTTGAAGCTTGAAGCTGGCCCCGGCTAGAGTCACCCGTCCCCCATGGAATCCTCCCGCGCCCGCACGCTCGGGCTCCTCGCCGCGAGCGGCGCCACCCTCCTGTGGGCGGGCAACTTCGCCGCCGCCAAGATCGCGGTCGCGCACCTCAACCCGCTCCTGATCGCCTCGATCCGCATCATCGCCGCCGCCGGCTTCTTCGCCCTCGTGCGGCCGCGGCGCGATTCCGCCGTCCCGATCGCCGGGCCGATATGGCGCGACCTTCTCTTCCTCGCCGTCAGCGGTATCGTCGTCAACCAGTACTGCTTCGCCGCGGGCATGAAGTGGACGACGCCCAGCCATTCCGCGCTCGTCCACGCCCTGATCCCGGTCTTCGTCCTGGGGATCGGGTGGATCTTCCTCGGCGAGCGCGCGGGGCTCGTGAAGCTCTGCGGCGTGGCGCTGGCGCTCGGGGGCACGGCGTACGTGGCCCTGAACATGTCGGCGGGGGAACAGAGGCAGACCTTGATCGGCGACCTGCTGACGCTGGCGGGCGCGGCCTCGTTCGCCGTCTACATGGTGCTCGGCCGGCGCGTGCTCGACCGGATCGGGTCGTTCCGGACGGTCACGATGGCGTTCGTGCTCTCGGTGCCCTTCGCGATCCCGTTCCTCTTGGGATCAGGTCTCGCGCAGGATTGGAAGGCCGTCCCGTGGCCGGCATGGGCCGCGCTCGGCTACATGATCGTCGCGGCGACCTTCATCTGCTACACCCTGCACATGTACGCGGTGGGCCGCATCGGCGCGCTGAGGGTCTCGGTCTTCACCAATCTCCAGCCGATCCTCGGCGCGGCGATCGCCCACGCGCTCGGGGTCGACACGCTCACGATCCCGTTCGCGGCCGCCGCGGTCGTCGTCATCGCGGGGGTGGCGATGGTCCAGTTCTCAAAACGATGACGGCTTACTTCTGACCGATGACGGCGCCGTCATCGGTCATCGGTCATCCGTCATCGCTTCCGGGCCAGCCAGTCCTTCAGCGCCGAATGGCTCGACTTGAACGCGAGGTCGCCCCATGGAATCTCGGGCGCCGCCGCGACCCGCACCGCCTCCGCGTCGTCTCCCGGGCGGAGCGAGCCGCCGACCGGACGGCCGAGGTACGCGACGACCACGACGCTCCCCCCGTGCCACGACTGGACGTAGGAGTAGGTCCCGAGATGGCCCTCGAGCTCGACCTCGAGCCCGCACTCCTCCCGCGTTTCGCGCACGGCGGCCTCCTCCGCGGTCTCGTCGACCTCCATGAAGCCGCAGGGGAAGCTCCAGAAGCCGCGACGGGGGTCGACGGCGCGGCGGACGAGCACCACGCCGCCCTCGTGCTCGACGACGACGCCCGCGGCGACCTTCGGTTGTCGGTAGTGGACGAGGCCGCAGGCGGGACAGACGCGCCGGACGCGGTGATCGAGCTCGGGCGTGCGGTCCTCGAGGGCCGCGCCGCACGCCGTGCAGAACTTGGGATCGGGAATTTTCTGGACCATTTGCGTGTAACGATAGTACCACGCGTCCGCTCTTACCCCTTGACAGTCTTCCAAGCGCGCCATTAGGGTTCCCCCGTGAACGGCCTCCTTCTCCTCGCCGATCAGGCTTCGCCCAGGTCCTGGGGCACTCCGCTCTTGTGGGGCGGATTCGCCGTCTTCATCGTCACGGTGCTCGCGCTCGACCTCGGCGTCTTCCACCGGAAGGCCCACGAGGTCCGGCCGCGCGAAGCCCTCGTCTGGAGCGCGGTCTGGATCGGGCTCGCGCTCCTCTTCAACGTGGGCGTGGCGCTCCACCGCGGACGCGAGGCGGGACTTCAGTTCCTCACCGGGTACCTCATCGAGGAGGCGCTGAGCGTCGACAACCTGTTCGTCTTCATGGTCGTCTTTTCGTACTTCTCGGTTCCCAAGACCTACCAGCACCGCGTGCTTTTCTGGGGCATCATCGGCGCGCTCGTCATGCGCGGAATCTTCATCTGGGCGGGCATCGAGCTGATGGACCGGTTCCATATCCTCCTGCTGCTCCTCGGCGGCTTTCTCGTCTTCACGGGCGTCCGGATCCTTCTCCAGCGCGACGAACAGGTCCATCCCGAGCGGAACCTCGTCCTGCGCCTCTTCCGCCGGTTCGTGCCGATGACCTCGGACTATGACGGCCACCGGTTTCTCGTCCGTCGCGAGGGGCGTACGCTGGCGACCCCGCTGCTCATGGTCCTCGTGGTGGTGGAGGTGACCGACATCATCTTCGCGGTCGATTCGATCCCCGCGATCCTCGCGGTGACGCAGGACCCGTTCATCGTGTACACCTCGAACATCTTCGCGATCCTCGGCCTGAGGTCGCTCTACTTCTCGCTGTCCGGATTCATGGACCGTTTCCATTACCTGAAGGTCGGTCTGGGCCTGATCCTGGTCTTCGTGGGTTTCAAGATGGTGGCAAAGTATTGGAAGATGGACCTCCCCATCCTCGTATCTCTGGGCGTGATCGTGGCCCTGCTCGCGGGGTCGATCGTTGCGTCGCTCCTGAGGCCCCAGAAGACCCCGCCGGCCGTGCCGCCCGGGACCCCGTCTTGACTTTCTGAAAATTACGCGGCTATACTCCGCCCCGAACGATGCCTTCCAAGAAGTTGAAACCGAAAGCCGGGAAAAGCCTTCCCCCCGTAGCTCAAACTGAACCCCCGAAACAGAAGCGGGGCGGAGGGGGAAAGCCCTCGTCCGCCGAAACTCCGCCGACGGCTCCCAAGCCGAAACGGGGCAAGGGAGCGGAGCTTCCCGTCCGATCCCTGGCCGATACGCCGACGGAAGTCCTCA